>JBBDNB010000049.1 GCA_040877935.1 Chitinophagales bacterium | reverse complement strand
AAAAGTATTTTTTCCAAATAAATGCCTCGTGGGCTTGCCCCGAGGTTGTTTACTCTGGATGCCACTGCATATAAAGAGCCTTGTTTTTGGGAATATCAAAAATGGAGGCTGAATAATAGACGAAGATCCCTTATGGACATTTTAGAGCTTGTATTTTTCTTCAAATTTGCTGCAAATTGCTTTTCAATTACATAATGCGGGTTTAAATCAATAATTGTTATACAAACAAGATTACCGAAACAGTGGTTTTCATTTTCAATAACTAAATTTGGATTTAATTTTAAAAATCAATTAACCGATAATTGCCATTAATACATTGAAATGACCATAGAAGGAATCCTGATTATAATTGTAGCTGTTTTGATTTTGGTGAAATTGCTTCAAAACAAAAAACACATCAACAAGCAGCTGGTTTTCAATAAAAACCTTCCGAAGTTATCTGTAATTGAGACTGGCGTATATTTTTCGATTTCTATACTACTGGGGTTGCTCATTTCAAACTATATTTTCGGATTGATTCTTGTCAACGCACTGGTTTGGACTTCCTATCATTTATTGCTCAAAAAATACAACTACAACATTCTTTCATGGCTTACACTTGTGATTTTTTGGATGAATTTTTATACCAGTACCATTCATTATAAAGATGTTCCGCAGCCGGAAATATGGTATTACACTGTATTGCTGATAGAAATTTCACTTATAGCACTATTGATTTATGATGCTTTTGGTAGAAGATTGAAATTTCTTTCTGCACTTATTATAGGCATAATTATCTCATTGATCACACTCTTGCCCATGATCAATATTGCTTATCACCATACGGTTAACAGCAATCGATCTACAGATGTAATGGACACAGGTCAGATTTATGCCTTATTTCAGACCGATTTACTGGAAGCCTATGATTTTATCAGGGATTATTTCAATGTTGAATACATAATATTAACTCTTGTATCGCTTGTGTTAATGCTTATTGCTGTATATGTGCAAGTGTTTGTAAAAAGAAAAAAGATAAGTGCAAATGTCTTCTACACATTAATCGTATCTCTTTTGCTGTTTATCAATCTGAATATATGGGAGCTGCCTGCATTCCCTAAATTAATATTAAGAAGCTTTGAAGATTACAAGACCGAACTTGAAAAGTTTAGAAAGGAACTGAAGAAACGAGACCTTGGCACAGTTGAAATACCTGCTTCAAAAAAAGAAGAGAATGAATTGTATGTGTTTGTTATAGGAGAATCCCTGAATAAGAACCACATGAGCTTGTACGGCTATGTGCGCAATACTACACCTCGTTTAAAACGCCTGTATAATGACAGTTTGATTCTTCGGTTTGACAGGGCTTTCTCCTCACACACCCACACAGTTCCTGTGCTTAGCAAAGCGCTTACGGAAGCCAATTTGCAAAACAATAAGGAATATTATACTTCAGCTTCAATATTAAATGTACTGAAATCGGCAGGATTTGAAACCTATTGGCTCAGCAATCAGGTGCGCTATGGAGGCTGGGACAATGCCATTACTGCTTTGTCGGAATCTGCAGATCATCACTACTTTATCAATTCCAATATTGGTACGATTACCAATACTCAATTTCATGATGGAAGACTGATAAATAAGCTCGAAGATATAATTGAAAAAGGAATAGAGAAAAATACGGTTATTTTTGTTCACCTGATGGGCAACCACGGATATTATGAAAGAAGATATCCAGAAGATTTTAAAAAGTATAGGAGTAGATTGGATAAAGGTGTTTTTGGAAATAATAAGTTTCCTGAAATGAGTATCAATCATTATGACAATAGCGTGTTTTACAATGATTATGTAGTTGACAAAGCATTAAAAGCATTTAACAGCTCCGATAAAGCAGCAGCATTCATGTATTTTGCAGATCATTCAGAGGAGGTTCTTCGGCATTTGCAACACAACTCGGGCAATTTCACCTTTTCCATGACTCAAATACCAATGATTCTGAGTTTTTCTGATCAATATAAAACCAGGTATCAGAATAAATACAGGTACTTAAAACACAGGACGAAATCCATCTATTCTACAGACCTGTTTTATGACCTGATGGTAGGCTTGACAGGTATTAATACTCAACACTATGACGCTCGTTATGATCTTTCAAATGAGGATTTTAAATTAGAAGAAAAAGACTGCTATACCTTAGATGGTAAGCGTAAATATACAAGCAGTGACAATAGATATTTTGTAAGAGCAAACAATATTTATCTTTTGGACTCTTTAGCACAATTGAATAGGGTTTTAGCACATCGGGTGAATACTACGGGGAATTTGGCTGAAGTGAATTTTAATGGCCTCGGTTTTGAAACAGATTTAATTTTTAAAGAGAAGGAGGGTAAAGCTTTTTTTGAAGTAGGGCATGATGCAAGCGCTATGTCCGGTATGCCAGTTGATTCTTTGTTGTCGAATATTGAAAATTCAAGCCTCCCCAAAATTTGGTTTGATATTAAAAACCTTTCTTCAGATAATCTTGATGCTATTGCAGAAGATCTGCTTAGGTTAGATCAGGACTTTGGCATAAAATCCAATACGATAATTGAAAGCGGAGCTAAAATCCCTGAGCTTTCCAAACTTTCTGAATTGGGTTTCCACACTTCTTATTATTTGCCTACATGGCTGAAAGATGCAGATAAAAACCAATTACAAAAGGAAGCAGAAGCAATTGCCCGCCAAATCAAAACACAAAAAATACAAGCAGTTTCATTTGATATTGCCCTGTATCCATTTGTGAAAATCCATCTTGAAAAATTAATTGACAAGGCTATTGTCTATCATGCCTGGGATTTATCCTTAAGATTTGAAGATTTTGATTTAATCGATAAATTGAAGCAAAAGGAATATTATTCAGATCAAAGGGTCAGGACAATTCTAATTCAGTACCATTCTGATTTTGGATTGTGAAATACTAATCGGAGTGCTTTTTTTGTATTCGCAGATGTTTTACACAACACGGTTAAAACCTGAATTTCAGGCCATTGCTGAAGTTGTAAAAAGTGTTTCTGATTTCTTCCGGGGGGCGGGAATTGTAAAGCAAGCCCAATCTTATTTCCAGTATCAATTTCTTGATGATGCTGATTTCAAGTGATGCCTGTATTGATGATCTGTAATTCTTCCAATCCACAATATTAGGTTGATAATAGGCAATCATATCAATAAAAAACCTTTTGTGGATTGGAATTCCCAGCGAAACATATGCGCTCATGCGGTGTACCCGGTTAATAATTCCTGTGGTTTCCTCCTCGTATTCATACATATACAGCGGACCGAAATACATGCGTGTTTTAGAACTGTCGTTTTCAAAAATCCTGATCCTGGGGCCGGTGCCCAACAAGCTGCGAAACTGGATTTTGATAATTTCATTGAACTGTGCCTGGCCAAAAGCTTCCCAACTAAAAACATCAGTAACGGTACGATTGTAGCGAAAATGCTGAAACCCTTCATTTACAACTTTACTTTGATTAAAAATGGTGAGATTGTAATTGCTCAGCGATAAAAGCGTATTCTTTTCAAAAGTGTATTGAAATGAAGCATTATTTGCCGTTTGGAAAATATCATTGATGTTTTGAATGAAATTCACCTGTATGCTGACATCTCCACTCCAGCCACTTTCATCAGCTTTCAGCCTTTTGTTTTCAACATGTACAATTTGCTGTGCATTGCTTTTTATTGGAATCAGGCCAACGAATATTAATAGAAGTATTAAATAGCTTTTGTCAAAATTCATTTATTGTCACTTTTTCATCTCATCAACTCATGTATAAAAGTATTTATAATTTTTCTTCCAGTTTTCATTTATCAAATCATACAATTGCTTTTCAATTATATGATGCGAATTTTAACATTTTGTAAAAGTACTTAGAATTGAGAATTAAAAACCTTAGTTCGATAATTATTTAAGAACTCAGAAATTCACTAAAACGTAATAGGCAAGGCGCATTTGAGAAGGTCTATCGGGATAAACCAAGCAAATGCAACGCTGCATATTGCGTTTTATGGATTTCAAATGCCGGAAAACAGCAATCTTCTTCCTGGAAATATCTCAAAATAGCCCGCTATTCCATCAATATTTCCAGTCGAATCTCACTGTTTTCTGGCATTCTGAGCAATAAATAATTTCCGAACTAAGGTTAAGGTGATGAATCTGTGGCATTCAGCAGCCTTTTTCCCTATGTTTGTTCAAAATTGACAAATTAAATGTCCAGGCCAATTAAAATCCTTGTAATCAGCAATTATAATAGTTTTGTTTCCTCGCGACCTGAAGCTGCTATTTTTCTGGGATTAAAACAAAAAGGAGTAGATGTAGAAATCATTACCGATGCGGAAAGTGAACACGCACAAAAGTTTAAAGCCGCAGGAATCCCGGTAATCGATGCACTTCCAAAAAAGAAATTTAGCAAAAAATCGGTAGAGCTGATTAAAAACCGCTTGGAAAAAGGCAAGCACGATATCTTGCTGCTTTACAATAGCAAGGCCATTATCAATGGAATAAAAGCTGCAAAAAACCTGCCTGTGAAAGTAGTGCTTTATCGCGGCTATACCGGGAATATCCACTGGTGGGATCCAACGGCCTATGCCAAATTTTTACACCCAAGGGTAGATAAGATCATTTGCAATGCCAAAGCCATTCAGGAGCTTTTCGAAAAGCAATTGTTCTTCAAAAAAGGCAAGGCTGTAACCATCAACAAAGGCCATGACCTGAACTGGTACAGGGCTATTGAAAAAACCGATCTGTCGGAATTTGGGATTCCAGAAAATGCTTTTGTGGTTAGCTGTGTGGCCAATGCAAGAAGAATGAAGGGCATAAAATACCTGGTGAAAGCGATGGACTATATTCCGCAAGCAATGCCCCTTCATTTGCTTTTGGTAGGGAAGGGGCTCGACTCACCTGATATTTTAAAAATTGTAAACAAAAGTCCCAATAAAGACAAAATACATTTTGCCGGATATAGAAAAGACGGATTGAATATTGTGAAAGCAAGCAATGTTTTTGCACTGGCTTCCATTACGGGAGAATCCATTACCAAGGCTGTAATTGAAGCAATGTCGATAGGAATAGCACCTTTGATTACGGATATAGCGGGCAATAGGGAATTGGTCGTGAATGGAGAAAGCGGAATTGTAGTTCCGTCCAAAAATCCGGAAGCATTGGCAAAAGGAATGATCAGGCTCTATGAAAATCCGGAGCTTTGCGAAAAATACGGACAGAATGCACAAGAGCGGATCGATCAGGTTTTTAATACCAAACGTACTGTTGAGGAATACCTTAAATTGTTTGAAAATTTAGTGAAATAGTGTCTTGTCCTAAAAAATTACCTTGTAAGTATTCTTATTATTCCAATACTAAATGTAAAAACAACGACCATAATGATTAGACTTGGAATGGGCAGCCAAAAACCTATAAAATTTAAAACCCGCGCATTTCCCGGGTCAGATTTCGGATAAATCAATTGCACTTCATCGCCTGCCCACAAATCGTTAAAACCGGTCAAAAGTGTTGCCCTGATCTCGTGGAGTCTATCATTAGCAATATAGCGAATCACAGGAATTTCATTGTGAACATCACCGGTAAAAGATTTAAGTTCTTTTACCTGAATCTGTACTACTTCTCCTTTGGTTTGCTCCCAATAATTGTATTGATATACTCTGACACTACTATATATTACAATAATCAAAAACAATACAAGCAGTTCGATATAAAGCGGAGCAATTTTGTTTAGATTCATTATTAAGACCAGTGTTCAAATTCAAATGACATTTTTATCCTTAATATTTTTGCCATAATTACCGCCAATTACTGCAAAGGGTACATAAGTAATTGTAGTGCCAATTATAAACCAGGTGGGATGTGGGATCATATATAAGTTGATAAATCCTGCAAGAAGCAAGAGCAAGCCACTAAATGCAGCAGCTTTTATTTGATATTTCCTGCAAAGTACTGCGGCAACAGCTCCGGCAGTAATTGAGCCGAGAATATAAGCGCTCCATATAAAGAGTAGGGCAAGTTTAGGGATTTCAGCCAATTGCAACTTGAAATTTTTTTGGTCGCTTGCACTAATACCCGTAACCTGATGTATTATTGCTTCCAAAAGAGCAATTACAAAATACCCAACCAGGGCAGCAGCAATTACGGAAAATATGGATCTGATCACTGAAAATTGAATTTGTTTGAAACTAAGATAAATAAAAGCCCTTTAACTTTATGAACATCAATTTGACGGGTGTAGGATAAATATCCATAGACGGGTTTGATATATGGATTCACAAGTTACAGGGCAAGGAAATATACTTCTTTGGCAAGGGAGCATGCTCCCTTGTTTGAGTACACGGAAATTTGTCGTACACCCAATTTGACACACGATAAATTTCAGCATCTACAATAAATTTTAAAAATTCATGAATACAAAAAGCCCGGAGCGCAAACTCCGGGCAAGGCTGATTTATTTGGTTTGAATGAAATTAAGAACCACAAGCCTCACAATCATCAGGATTGTCAATTGAACAGGCAATTTGCTCCTCGGCTGTGTAATCCTTTTGTTTTTTCTCAGTATTGAGTGTAAACTTAATAGGATCAACCGCAGCTTTTGAGCGCAGGTAATACATGCCTGTTTTCAGGCCTTTTTCCCAGGCATAAAAATGCATGGAAGTCAGTTTTCCGAAATTCGGATTTTCAATAAATAGATTCATGCTCTGACTTTGGCAAATATAAGCACCTCTGTCGGCAGCCATATCAATCACTGCTTTCTGTGAAATTTCCCATACGGTTTTGTACAATGCTTTGATATCCTCAGGAATTCCATCAATATTTTGCACAGAACCATTGTTGCGGATCAGTTCATTTTTCATGTCATCACTCCACAATCCGGCAGCTATCAGGTCTTTTAGTAAATGTTTGTTGATGCAGGCAAATTCTCCTGAAAGGGTTCTTCTCGAATACAGGTTTGAAGTAAAAGGCTCGAAACATTCATTGTTGCCCAATATCTGAGAAGTAGAAGCGGTAGGCATTGGTGCCAGTAATAAACTGTTGCGCACACCGTGCTTTTTGATTTCTTTTTTCAGCGCATCCCAGTCCCAGCGATCACTTGGTGTTACATTCCACATGTCGAACTGGAAAACACCTTTGCTGATAGGCGAGCCTTTATAAGTTTTATAAGGGCCATCTATTTTAGCCAGATCTTTAGAAGCAGACAATGCCGCAAAATAAATGGTCTCAAAAACATTCTTATTAAGAATGCGCGCTTCCTCGCTGTCAAATGGAAGACGGAGCAATGCAAAAGCATCGGCAAGTCCCTGCACACCAATGCCAATAGGGCGGTGGCGCATATTTGAATTTTCCGCTTCAGGAACCGGGTAATAATTTACATCAATTACTTTATTCAGATTTTTAGTGACAGTATAAGCGATGTCATACAACTGTTTAAAGTCGAAGTCGCCTTCTTCCGTAACAAATTTATTCAGTGCAATAGAGGCAAGGTTACATACAGCCACTTCATCGGGGGCAGTATATTCCACAATTTCAGTACACAAATTGCTTGAGCGAATGGTGCCCAAATTTTTCTGATTGGATTTTTCATTGCAGGCATCTTTGTACAGAATATATGGAGTGCCTGTTTCAATTTGGGATTCCATGATTTCTGACCAAAGCTTTTGGGCTTTTACCTGCTTTCTGAATTTTTTTTCTTTCTCGTATTTGGTATAGAGTTTTTCAAAGTCTTTACCATAGCAATCGTAAAGGCCAGGTGCTTCATTAGGGCAGAACAAAGACCAGTCGCCATTTTCTTTTACTCTTTTCATAAACAGGTCGGGTACCCACAAAGCATAAAACAAATCTCTTGCGCGGTGTTCTTCTTTTCCGTGGTTTTTCTTGAGTTCAAGAAAATCAAAAATATCCGCATGCCAGGGCTCCAGGTACATTGCAAATGATCCTTTTCTTCGGCCTCCGCCCTGATCTACATATCGGGCAGTATCATTAAAAACCCTCAACATAGGCACTATTCCATTGGATTCGCCATTGGTTCCCTTTATATAACTGCCTGTTGCACGTATATTGTGCAGGCTTAGTCCAATTCCACCGGCAGATTGCGAGATTTTAGCACACTGGGTCAATGTATCGAAAATCCCACTGATGCTGTCTTCTTTCATACTCAGCAGAAAGCAGGATGAAAGCTGTGGCTTTGGTGTGCCAGCATTAAAAAGGGTAGGCGTAGCATGAGTAAACCATTTTTCTGACATCAGCGAGTAAGTCTCCAGTGCGGCATCAATATCTTCTTTGTGAATGCCTACTGCCACACGCATCAACATTTGCTGCGGGCGTTCTGCAATTTTATCATTCATTTTCAGCAAATAAGCGCGCTCCAAAGTTTTAAAGCCAAAGAAATCGTATTGATAATCGCGTTCGTAGATGATTGCCGAATCGAGTTTGTCAGCATTTTTGCTTACAATTTCATAAACATCATCAGCAATCAATGCGGCCTTTTGTCCTGTTTTCGGATCTACATAATTGTACAGATCCTTTACGGTTTTAGAAAAGGATTTTTGGGTGTTTTTATGCAGGTTTGAAACAGCAATACGCGCAGCGAGTATGGCATAATCAGGATGCACTGTCGTCATTGAAGCAGCGGTTTCTGCAGCCAGATTGTCTAACTGTGTAGTGCTGATACCATCGTAAATGCCCTGAATTACCGATTTGGCAATTTCTACTGGTTGCACATATTTGCGCGCAAGGCTGTAGCTCAGTTTGTTGATTCTTGCGGTGATCTTATCAAAATGTACCGGCTCTTTTTTTCCGCTTCTTTTAATTACGTACATAGCTATGGGTTTATGGGTGATTAATTTCTTGTATTGGGGGATTGCTTATTAAAATTCTTCGTCAAAGGTGATTTGCTGCTTTTCCTTTTCGGCCATTACTCCGGCTTTTTGATAATCGCCTACTCTTTTTTCGAAAAAATTGGTTTTCCCTTGCAGGGATATGAGTTCCATCCAGGGGAAAGGGTTTTTGCTGTGGTAGTGTTTGTCTTGCCCCAGGCTGATCAATAGGCGATCTGCTACAAATTCAATGTATTGTTGCATCAATTCGGCATTCATACCGATTAAAGAAACGGGTAGCGCGTCAGAAACAAATTCTTTTTCAAATTCAACAGCCTCGGTAATGATGCTGAGCACTTCTTCATCACCGGGTTTTTCATTCATCATAGAGAAAAGCAAACAGGCAAAATCGCAGTGCAGGCCTTCATCACGACTAATGAGTTCATTGGAGAATGACAGGCCGGGCATGAGGCCTCTTTTCTTGAGCCAGAAAATAGAACAGAAACTGCCCGAAAAGAAAATGCCTTCTACTGCTGCAAAAGCAACCAGTCTGTGCGCAAAAGAAGGAGCGTTTTCTATCCACTTCATAGCCCAGTCTGCTTTTTTCTTCACACACGGAATGGTATCTATGGCATTGAACATTTTGTCCTTTTCTACCGGATCTTTAATATAGGTATCGATCAAAAGACTATAGGCTTCAGCATGAATATTTTCTATGGCAATTTGGAAACCGTAAAAGCAACGGGCTTCGGGAATCTGTACTTCTTTCATGAAGTTGAGTACCAGGTTTTCATTCACTATACCATCACTTGCAGCAAAAAAAGCGAGCACATGTGAGATAAAATGTCGCTCATCGGCATTGAGTTTCTCCCAGTCTTTGAGATCGGGGTTCAGGTCGATTTCTTCAGTGGTCCAAAAACTGGCTTCTGCTTTTTTGTACATATTCCATATTTCATCATACTCAATGGGGAACAGTACAAATCTGCTGTTGCTTTCTTCTAATAATGGTTCATTTTTGTGTGCCATAATTTGATTATTTTGCTTTTGAATTTCGCTAATTCTTATTCTTCATTGTTCTGACTTTTGAACAATGTTTGTGTGTAAAATCTAATTTTCAAAACACTTGCTAATCCTAAGCTTGTGCCAATAAGGAGTTCAGCAAAAAGCCATTCATCTAATGAGCTTATTGCCACTCAAACATTCCAAAAAGTTTTAACTTTTAGTCCTTCGACCAACTGGATTACAATATTAATTTTAAGATAGAAGAACGGGAAAAGTTCTTATCAACAGTAGGAGGTGGGCTTCTTTTAAAAGTCAATTACAGCAATGGATCGTGCTGTGGAAATAGAAAATATCCACTATTTATCCACATTTTCAAACATCTGTCTGGCATTGATTTTTGAAGGAGTATCCACTGAAATTTGAGGGAATTATTTTTTCGGCATAAGCCCTTTTTATTAATTTTAGAAAATTGATTCATTGATAAGCTCTACATAATCTTATACAAACAACTATTTAATTAATTTCCGAGTCTTTAGTGTACTTAGAAATTACACGATTAAAAATGAATCCCTGTATTGAGTATGATAAATCAAAATATTATAGTTAATTTGAACAATAATTCAAACCTTCTTTTTTTACTTTAAATTTAACCATTCAAACAAATCAAATTATTAACCAAAACCCTAAACCATGAAAAAATTAAGTTTTACTTTATTAATCGCGCTTTTTGCCTTTACGGGGCTCAAAGCTCAATCGTTTGTTCAGGTGATTCACAATTCACCGGATACTAGTGTTGCCACACTTGATGTTTATATCAATGATTCGCTTTATTCTGAATTAGATAACATTTCATTTAGAGAGGCTACCCCATTCTTAACTGTAGCTTCAGGTGTTCCAATTGAAATCGCGATTGCTTCTGATACAAGTACATCTTCTGCTCCGGCTTTTGATACATTATCACTTAGTCCACTGATGAGTGGTCAGAGTTATATTTTGCATGCTACAGGAGTTATTAATACAGCTGTTTACCCAAGTAATCCTGATACAATTTCTACTGCATTTCAGTTGATTGCTGCTGGAGGACCAAGTGCTTTGCCAGTACCGGACTCAGTTGATTTACTTATAGCACATGGAGCTCTTGATGCACCAACATTGAATGTTGTTGTTTTGGAAACGGATCAGACGCTTCGAACTGTAGTGCCTAATATACCTTTTAAAGGATTTTCTTCACAAGGAGGGAATCCTGCCTATGTTAGGTTAGCTGCTGATGATGGTTTAGTTACATTAAGAGACATGTCCAATAATCCTATACCTGGCTTTATGGGGCAACCTCGAACTTTTTATGCCGCTTTAAGTCTTTTAGACGAAGCTAACGGAGTGGTGTTTGCTTCAGGTTTTTTAGATCAATCTCAATCAAGTGCTTTTGGGCTTTATATTGCTACGCCACTTGGAGATGTAATCAAAATACCTGAAATTAACTCTGCTGCACAGTTTATTAACAACGCGGCAGATCCTGCTACTGAAGAAATTGATATCTATGTAGTAGAGCAAATGACGGGAAACAATGGCATTATTCAATATATTGATAACCTAGGTTTTAGAAAAGCTACACCTTATACACCTTTCCCATCTGAAGTTCCTTTAAAAATCATAGCAGTTCCGGCTGGTGGTACCCTTGCAGACTCATTGGCTGTTATTTCGGATTACAGCGCCACAGGAACAGCTCCTAATACTTTATACTCTGTAATTGCAAATGGAGTTTTGGATCCAAACGATTATACTGCTAACCCCGATGGAGCTTCAATTGATTTTGATCTATATGTTTATGATCAAGCCAGAGGCCAGGCACAGAACTCTGGAGAAGTAGATGTATTATCTTTTCACGGAGCTACAGATGCCCCTACAATTGATATAGATATACGGGAGTTGCAAGGTACAGAGATTGAAGGGCTGAGCTATGGTGAATTCTCTCCAAATGGTTATGCTTCTTTTGTTGCACAGAATATTATTTTAGATGTTTTAGAAGAAACTACGGGTGATACGATCACTTCCCATACAGCTACATTGTCAATTGCAGGTGGCGCAGCAGTAACGGTTTTTGCAAGTGGTTTTGTGGATGACAGCCAGGGAGAAACTTTTGGGTTGTTTGCTGCTTTGCCTATTAATGCCCTGGGTACTGGTTATGTACTTCAATTACCGTACTATGACCCCACCTTTGTTTCAGAAGTAGAGGTGTTTAATGAGCTCAGCCTTTATCCAAATCCAAGTGCTGAATTCCTGAGAGTTAATTACAGCCTGAAAGAAAGCAGTGCCTTTGAAATCAGATTTGTTGATGCCAAAGGTAGATTGATAGAAGCACGTGATTTGGGAACTGTTTCTACAGGAAATAATTACGAAGAATTCAATGTTTCCGGATTGGCTTCAGGTACTTATTTTATGCAAATGATTATTGACAACAAAGGTTTTGTAGTGAAACCGGTTGTGGTAAGTAATCAATAACTTATAGAGGCGCACGGCTGTGCGCCCTTCCTTTTTTACTATAAAAGCCCCTTTCATTTTTGAGAGGGGCTTTTTCTTTAGCGTTGTTTGTTTTGCATTAAAATTATACGATTAAACAATGAATATTTGTATCGAATAAGATAATTCAAAACATTATAGTTAATTATGGACAATAATTCAAAGCTTCTGATTTTTTACTTTAAATTTAAGCATTCAATCAAATCCAACCATTTACCGAAACCCTAAATCATGAAAAAACTAAGTATTACTTTATTGTTGTCCCTGTTGGCGATTTTTGGGCTGCAAGCTCAAAATGCAAACGTACAGGTGATACACAATTCACCTGACCCTGCTGCTGAAACTGTTGATGTATATGTCAATGGTGTTTTAAGTATTGATGACTTTTCGTTTAGAGAAGCAACAGTATATATGCCTATACCGGCAAATGTGTCTGTGACTATTGATATTGCTCCTGATACAAGTACTACTGTTGCAAGTTCCATAGCAAATTTTAATATTGGTTCACTTATAGATGGAGAAAATTATTCTGTTATTGTAAATGGTGTGATAGACCCAAATGATTTTACTGCAAATCCAGATGGCGCCTCAACTGCACTTGATCTTTATATTTATCAACCTGCAAGACCTGAAGCACAACCTCAAACGAATGTTGATATCCTGACTTTTAATGGCGCGCCTGATGCCCCGTCTATTGAGATAAATATAAGAGAGCTGCCCGGAACACAATCTGATAGCATAGCTTATGGGAATTTTTCTTCCGGCTATGAATCCTTTCAACCTCAGAATGTAATTATTGATTTAATAAATAAATCTACAGGAGATTCAATTGTTTCTTATTCTGCATCATTAGCAATTGCAGGTGGAGCTGGTATTACCGTTTTTACAAGTGGTTTTATTGATACTGCGGCCAATCAAAATGCTCCGTCATTTGCTTTATATGCTGCATTACCTATTAATTTTCAAGACCCCAATGCAGATTTAGCAACTGTATTGCCTTTTCCTGTTTATGCTGTTTATGATAATCCAAGTGATACCCTGGTTTATTCAGCTGCACAATTTATACATAATGTTTCTGATCCTGGTTTATCATCAGTTGATGTTCATGTTTTTGAAGATACTTCAGGAAACTTCAATCAGCTAATTGATCCTGTAAGCTTGGATTTTAGACAGGCTTCTGTTTACTTGGATATACCAGCGGAAATCCCTTTGAAAATAGTTGTCACATCTTCAGGCAATGGTATTGAAGACAGTTTGGTAACTCTTGATTATTCTGGTGGCTTTGTAGAAAATCAAAATTATTCTATGATAATTAGTGGTTTACTAAATCCTGCAAATTTTGAAGCAAACCCCAATGGACAATCTACCGGTCTTGAATTTTTTGTTTATGAGCAGGCAAAAAAACAGGCTCAAATGCCTACCAATGTAGATGTATTGTTTTTTCATGGCGCTACAGATGCACCAGCAGTAGATATTGATTTAAGAGAGTTTCCGGGTACTGAGGTGGAGGACATCGCTTACGGTGACTTTTCACCCAATGGCTATACCAGTTTCACACCTGTTGATGTAACTGTTGATATTATAAACAATGCTACCCAGGATGTTTTGGTAACAGATACTGCTAGTTTATCTCAAGCAGGTACTTTTGGGATTACTGTTTTTGCCAGCGGATTTTTAGATATCGATGCTAATCAAAATGGTGCGCCATTTGCATTGTATGCTGCATTGCCTGTTAATACCCAAGACCCAAATGCTTCTGTGGCTACAGCACTTCAACTGGCACTATATCTTCCTGTTTCAGAAGTAGAGGTATTTAATGAACTCAGCCTTTATCCAAACCCAAGTGCTGAATTCCTGAGAGTTAATTACAGCCTGAAAGAAAGCAGTGCCTTTGAAATCAGATTTGTTGATGCCAAAGGTAGATTGATAGAAGCACGTGATTTGGGAACTGTTTCTACAGGAAATAATTACGAAGAATTCAATGTTTCCGGATTGGCTTCAGGTACTTATTTTATGCAAATGATTATTGACAACAAAGGTTTTGTAGTGAAACCGGTTGTGGTAAGTAATCAATAACTTATAGAGGCGCACGGCTGTGCGCCCTTCCTTTTTTACTATAAAAGCCCCTTTCATTTTTGAGAGGGGCTTTTATTGCTTTAAAAGTTTTTGGGCTTGTAGCAGGTCAAGCTCGGTATCGATGGATATATTGCTGATATTGGTCACTGTGGTATAAATCTCATATCCGTTTTCTAGCCACCTCAGTTGTTCCAGTGATTCGGCCTTTTCCAAAGGGCTAACAGGAAGTTGTACAAGTTGGGCCAAAACAGCTTTGTTAAAACCGTAAATGCCAATATGCTGCCAAAATACTTTTTCACCTGAGCTATTGCGGTAAAAAGGAATGGGATGCCTGCTGAAATACAATGCTTTACCCGATAGGCTGCGCACAACTTTTACGGTATTCGTATCTTGAATTTCTTCTTGTGCGGAAATCTGTTTTACAAGTGTAGCTATTTCTGCTCCCGATTCAAGAAGTGCCGCAATTTGATCAATCTGTTCAGGTGCTATAAAGGGTTCATCACCCTGTATATTGATAAAAGCATCACTCTCGGATTTTTGAGCTACTTCAGCAATGCGTTCTGTACCGTTTTTATGTTCAGCTGAAGTCATTACCACTGATCCTCCAAAGCCTTTTACACAATCCATAATTCTTTGATCATCGGTAGCTACAATCACACGATCGAGTTTTTTTGCTTTGGAGGCTTGTTCATAAACCCATTGAATCATAGGTTTGCCTGCAATTTTCAGCAAGGGCTTACCCGGCAAGCGACTCGAAGCATAGCGCGCTGGAATTATTCCTGTTATATTCATGTCTTTAAAATTTTTCTGCAAGCTCCAAAAATGCAGAAAAATTTTTGCACACATGGAACCGCTTCGCTCTCACGTGAAAAATTTCAACCACTCTTATATGTAAATAAATGATTGAAATTTATTCATGTTCGTTTCATGCCACGTCACTGGTTTTTATGACTTCAAGCAGACTCGCATTGATGCGCATTACTTTTACTTCAGTGCCCTTGTCAATAATTTCCCCATCGGTTATGGCATTGTAGAGCCTGCCGTCTATTTTGATTTTTCCCGTAGGGCGAATATCTGTTGCTGCAATAGCTATTCTGCCGATCAGATCCATATCTTCCGTTTTATAGGAAGTATAACCTTCCGATCTGTATTGGGAAGATTGTAGAATTAGTTTTGCAAACAATTTCCCCTTAAAAATTCTGTCGCCAAAAAACAAGAGCCCGGTAAGTAAAACCCCACCAATACCAACGACCCTCAAGAGTGCAAAAAGAATATCATCTAATTCGGCAAAGTGAAAGTCGAAAGCAATATTGCGCACCATTGCCATTGTGAGTGCAAATACAATCAGCCCAATACCGGCAATGCCTGCTATACCAAAACCGGGCAAAACAAATATTTCAACACCGAGCAATGCTATTCCTCCTACAAACAGCAGAATTTCCCAGTTTTCAGCTAAGCCTTCTAAATAGTGTGGCATAAAAAACAGTACTGCACCAACAAGCGCTGCAACAATCGGAAAGCCAAGTCCCGGAGATTGCAATTCAAACCATATGCCCCCAAGCATTAGTAAAATCAATACACTGCTGACCATAGGGTGGGTAAGCCATGAAATGACTTTATCGGTAAATTTTGCTTCATACGTATTTACCCGGTAATTTTCACCTGCAATATGTTCGAATACGGCTTCTTTATTGATCATTTTTGCTTCACAAAACCCATTGGCAATAGCTTCTTCAGTAGTGAAAGTCAAAGTGTAGCCTGAATCGATTACACCGGGAATATGCACGCGATCATCTACCATAGCTTCAGCTATTTTCGGGTCGCGCCCAGATGATTCTGCAAGTGAACGCATGGTGCTGCGCATGTATGATTGATACTTGTCGGGCATTTGTTCACCGGTTTGATTCACAACAGTGGCGGCACCAATACTTGAGCCCGGTGCCATAAATATTGAATCGCAGGAAAGCGAGATCAGTGCTCCGGCAGAAGCTGCATTTTTATTGATCCAAACCACAACCGGGATTTTGCTGTCCTGAATGGCTCTGGAAATTTTATCGGCCACATCTACCATGCCGCCAAAGGTGTTGAGTTCCATAACAATCCAGTCGCTTTTTTGGGAGTCTGCTTCTTCTAAAGCATTTTTCACTGTTCTTTCCGCAGCGGGAAAAATATCAGCATCAAGCCTGAAATGATAAATGGATTTTTCGGTATTTTCTTCTGCCAAAAGAAATGGATTGCTACACAACAGCAGCATGTGTACCAAAAGAATGGACAGAAGCGTTTTCTTTGTTAATAATTTGAAACTCATTTTTATAACTATAGAGTAATTTACAGGTTAATTTTGTGTTCATTCAAATATAGAACAAATCTCCTTCCTTATGCAGCAATTTCTAATCATCTCTTGCTTGTTTTTCTTTTTTCTTGCTCCATTACAGGCTCAAGAAAGTGAAAACAAAATTGTTATTGAGAATAATGAGTACACCCTGCATAAAGTAAAACCGGGAGAAACACTTTTTTCCATTTCAAAAAAATATGGCTTGTCTGTTGAGGAATTGAAAAAAGCCAATCGCCTAAGTGAAAGCAGCAGCATTGATTTTGACCGAATTTTAATCATTCCGCTTTTTGCTGCGCTTGAAAAGGAAGAACAGCAAGAAATGCAGGAAACCAGTACTGCTTTTTTTACACATAAAGTAGAGCAGGGAGAGACTCTATACAGTATTGCAAGAGCTTATGAAAATGTGAGCCCAGCACAGATCAAATTGATGAACGACCTGAAAAGCGACACTCTGCGAATAGGGATGTTATTGGAAATCCCACAACAAATAGAAGATATTCAAAAGGAAACCGACCCTTCTGTGCAATTTGAAATCGCAAAGGATTCATCTGCACAGATCAATGAAAAGGCGCTTTTTAAAGCAGACACTACACAGCGCACAACAGCAGACAGTGCAAAGACACACAGCTTTTTCGATCAGTTTGACAAAGAGGCATTGCTGGCTTTTCGGAAAAAATTTGAACATATTGATACACTAAACCAATCTTATGAAGTGGAAAGAGGTGTCGGTACCTGGCTAGATGCCTATAGCAATAGCGGCAGAGAGCACTTTTTTGCACAGCATAAATCCGCAGCATTGGGAAGTATCCTCAAAGTGCGTAACTTAATGAACAACAGAACTGTTTATGTAAAAGTAATTGGCAAATTGCCAGATGCCGAACGAAATTCGGGCATTATTATTAAAATTTCCGAGGCTACTGCTCAATTTTTAAATATCTTAGACGAAAAGTTTTTAGTAGAAATTATAGAGAAAAAAGAAAGAAGCTGATAGAATGAAAATGACTAAGTCTGCTTTGGAATGTTTGAATGTAGTTGTATTGAAAAAGTAAGCAATGTGCAATAAGCAATAGGCAATCTTGTCCTATCAGGAACAGCTCAAAGGTGATAAGCAATAGATAAACACAAAGAATAAAATTTATAAAAATATGAAGGACAAACGCGTTTATAATAATGTGGTAGAAGCAATTGGCAATACGCCATTGATTAAAATGAATAATGTAACTAAAGAGATTCCTGCCGAGGTATTTGCCAAGGTTGAGTTTTTCAATCCGGGCAATTCGATCAAAGACCGCATAGCTGTAAAGTTGATTGAAGATGCTGAAAAAAAAGGCCTGATTAAACCCGGTGGTACCATTGTAGAAGGCACCAGCGGAAATACAGGGATGGGACTTGCGCTGGTAGGAATAGTAAAAGGTTACAAATGCATTTTTACCACCAATGACAAGCAATCCAAAGAAAAGATAGATATTTTAAAGGCAGTAGGAGCGGAGGTGATTGTTTGCCCTACTGATGTAGAGCCGGATGATCCACGCTCATATTACTCTGTGGCACAGAAAATTGCCGATGAAACTCCCAATTCTTTTTATGTCAATCAATATTTTAACCTTTCAAATCGTGTGGCACATTACGAAACTACCGGCCCTGAAATCTGGGAACAAACCGATGGGAAAATAACCCACCTGGTGGTTGGCGTAGGAACAGGCGGCACTATTTCAGGTACAGCAAAATATTTAAAAGAGAAAAACCCGGATATCAAAATTCTTGGAATTGATTCCTACGGTTCTGCACTTAAAAAATACCACGAAACAGGCATTTTTGATGAAAATGAAGTTTACTCTTATGTTACAGAAGGTATTGGAGAGGATATTATTCCCGACAATATAGATTTTAGCGTGATAGATCATTTTGAGAAAGTCACTGATAAAGATGGCGCAATACTTGCCAGAAGAATAACAAAAGAAGAAGGTCTGTTTTGTGGATATTCCGCAGGGTCTGCCGTGGCCGGGCTTTTACAAATGAAAGACAAGTTTAAGAAAGGCGATGTAGTAGTGGTGGTTTTTCACGACAGTGGCAGCCGCTATGTTGCTAAAATTTATAATGATGCCTGGATGCGCGAGCGACAATTTCTCGATGAAGAAGACCAGCCATTGCGGGCAAGAGATATTATTTCCGGAAAAAAACAAAAGGAAGTAATGAGTGTACTGCCCAACAACTCGGTGCGCGATGTGATTAAACTGATGAAAGACTACGATTTGTCCCAACTACCGGTTATGGAAAAAAATAAAATTTTAGGTTCTGTTACCGAAGGCAAATTGCTCAATGCCCTTATCGAAAATCCGGGAAAAAGTCTTTCGGTAAAAGATTTTATGGGTGTTTCATTTCCTGAAGTAAAACTCAATACCACCGATAAAGAAATTTCGAAACTCATCAACAGAGACAATTCTGCTGTAATGGTTCGCGATCTTGTTGGTGAATTCCAAATTATCACAGAATACGACCTAATACAGGCTATTGCAGAAAAGGTATAATGCAATTGTTATTTTTTATTTCAGTTGAGCAAATTTCCCATTGGAACATATTTTAAGAAATATAGCAAGTCAGCAGGAATCTAATGATCCCGAATTGCTTGCTGCACTTATTGATCAAATTCGTCCGAAAGATCCTAAGAACATTTTAAGGGCGGAAAAACGCATTGAGGAATTGATCCATTTGCTCAATCGACATCCTGATCTTCAGAATGCCTTGTTTTGCTATATCAATAATATTGTTCTTCAAACTTCCTATACCCGGCTTTATTCCCAATCTGGAATTCTTTCAAGCGAAGGCTTTTTTTCAGAGGCTTTTAGTAAGATGGGGCATTTTGTTTTGCCCTCGGAATTTAATCCGCTTGAATTGCGCGATATTTTGGCTAAAATTTTTCACAGGAAGAGTGATTATGTATGGATTTCTGAATTGCCGAATCACTCTATTGAACTTTTAATGCAAAGCATTTTTTCGGCAGATAAAACGCAGTCGGAATTGTTGTTGAAGCATTTTAGAAAAGGCCTGATTAAATCCGCCAAAGTGCTGACTTATCAGATTACCGGAACGGGGCTTCATTCACTGATCATGGATCGTTTTCAGACAGGCAAGGGTCAGGACTCCCCGTTTTTTAATTTGAACAGGGAGATCATCACTATTCTTGAAACGCTGGAAAATAAAGAAATGGAAGGCATTTCAAGTGATGCATATAAGGAGATTGTGAGGCGTATCAGCTCCTGTGAAGGCATTATTTATGCCATTCGCGAAGAACAGCGCATTAAAGGAGCAGATCTTGCACTCACATATTTATTGCAAAGCTTGTATCAGCGGGTGAATAGAGTAAGGGCCTTACTCAAATTGCTTTTTGTGTTCAGGCAGGATGAAATGGCTACGCATGTTATTGATTTGTATAAGGAACTGATTAAGTCCGAATGTCAGAAGCACAGTCTGAAAGATTTTATAACCAAAAATATTGGGTTTTTGGCCTATCAAATTACAGAGCATGCAGGAAAAACAGGAGATCATTACATCACCCATAATAGAAAAGAGTATTGGAAAATGCTGCGTTCTTCTATGGGAGGCGGTTTAATTGTAGGTTTTTTGAGTTGTTTTAAAGTGGGCTTGTATTACCTGAAGCTCGCTCCTTTTTGGGAAGCTTTTGCATACAGTATGAATTATTCGCTGGGCTTTATTGGCATACACATGACACATTCCACCCTTGCGACAAAACAGCCTGCTATGACAGCTACCAAAATTGCTTCATCCCTTGATGTGGAAGGTTCTGTAAGCGATGCTTTGCGCAATTTGTCCGCTCTAATTGTGAAAGTTTTTCGCAGTCAATTTGTTGCTTTTATGGGAAATATACTGATTGCATTTCCGGTGGCTTTTGCATTAAGCTGGTTGTTCTTTATGGTCTTTGACGGCCATATTGCTGGAACAGTAAAGGCAGAAAAGCTGATCAGTGAATTGCATCCCTGGAAAAGTCTTTCTCTTTTTCACGCGGGGATTGCTGGTGTTTGTCTCTTTTTGTCCGGTATAATTTCTGGTTATTACGACAATGCAGTGGTTTTTAGAAAAATACCATTGCGATTAAGACAGCATCCATTTTTAATAAAAACAATACCCACTCCGGTACTTCAAAAGCTGAGTTATTATGTAGAAAATAACATGGGAAGCCTGGCCGGAAATTTTTTCCTTGGCATTTTCCTGGGTTCAATGGGTACTCTGGGTTTTATACTTGGCCTGCCCATAGATATCCGCCACATTACTTTTGCTTCCGGTAATTTTGGCCTGGCTATGGCATCGCTTGGCTCAAGTGTAGATTGGCAGACAATTTTGATAACTGTTGTTGGGATTTTAGGAATAGGAGTTATGAATTTTGTAGTGAGTTTCGGTCTGGCAATTTTTGTGGCAATAGAGTCTCGTGGAGTAGCTTTCACAAAAACAACTTTGCTGATTAATTATTTGCTCAGAAGTTTCTGGCGCAAACCACTGGAATTTTTCTTTCCACCTGCGGAAAAGATAGAAACAGTTGAAAAAGCTGAAGGAGAATAATTTTTTAGTGTTTTAACTGGGGAATACTGATTCAAGTGTTTCATTTTCAAAAAAACTTTACAAAGTTTAAGTTATTCAAATTTTTCCCTGTGTATATTTGCCAGCAAATAAATAGTAAGTATGGAGACTAAATTAGCAATAATAGGAGCCGGAAATTTGGGGACATCTTTTGTAAAAGGATTACTGCAAAGTGAAAATTACCTTCCGGCAAATTTCTTTTTAACAAGAAGAAATGTGCTGAAATTAAACCCTTTTGAAGCATTAGGCTGCGAAATAAGCAGCAATAATTTAGCAGCAATTAAAACTGCTGATATTATTGTATTAGCAGTTTTGCCGCAAAAAATAAATGAAGTGCTCGATGAAATTTCTAAAGAGCTAAAGAGTGATCAATTGCTGATTTCACTGGTTTCGGGTGTCAAGATTAGCCACATTCAGGAGCGTATAGGAAATGATATACCTGTAATAAGAGCAATGCCAAATACGGCAATTGCTATTCGTGAATCAATGACCTGTTTGTGCACTGTACCTGCATTTGAATCTAAAATGGTTATCGCTATTGATCTTTTTGAAATGCTGGGAGAAACTGTGGTGATAAATGAGGAGCAAATGACTTCTGCAACAGCCTTATGTGCTTGTGGCATTGCTTTCTTTCTAAGAGCAATTCGAGCAGCCTCCCAGGGTGGTAATGAAATAGATTTCCATGCAAGTGAAGCATTGAAAATGGCCGCACAAACTGCAAAGGGCGCAGCAAGTTTGCTGATTGCCAATAATTCACATCCCGAAGATGAAATCGATAAAGTGACATCCCCTAAAGGTTGCACAATTGCAGGGTTAAATGAAATGGAGCACAATGGATTCAGTTCGGCTTTTATCAAAGGCATTAAAGTTTCAGCCACTCAAGCTGCAGAACTCTACAATAACAAAAGCTGATTTTATTCTGTTTCGAACCCGAAATATGCATTAGGAAATCTATTGCAGCATGAAATCACTTCAAAATCAGACACTTCGTTGCTGTTTTCAATTTCACCATAGCGATGCTATGCTAAAATTTCCAAACAGCCTGATTTTATTGTGCTTTCAAGCTTCATGACAAAGTCCCAATGCATCATTCGGGTTGAATGCATTTACAGCATCAATCACATAATTTACTTCCTCATCCCTCATCACAGGGCTGATGGGAAGGCTCAGCACTTCATCTGCGAGTTCTTCGCTCAGGGGCAGTTTGGTGCTGCTGTATGCCTTCATTGATTCTTGCCTGTGCATGGGAATAGGGTAGTGGATCAGGGTTTGGATACCCTTTTCACTGAGGTAGTCCATCAATTCCTTTCTTTTTGTAGTTCGGATTACATAAAGGTGGAACACGTGTGAGTCAATATTTTTAAATCTCGGTTTTTTAATGAAAGGATTGTTTATTTTTTCGGTGTATTGCCGGGCAATCTCAACTCTTCTTTGATTGTCCGAGTCTAACTTTTTCAGCTTAATGTTCAGAAATGCCGCCTGAATGGCATCGAGTCGGCTGTTCAATCCCCTGTAAAGATTTTCGTATTTCACTTGCGAACCATAATTGCGCAGTGCAGCAATGGTTTCGGACAGTTTTTGGTCATTGGTGGTGATCGCCCCGCCATCGCCCAGCGCACCGAGGTTTTTGCCCGGATAAAAACTAAAGGCTGCGGCATCGCCCAGGTTTCCCGCTTTTTTGCCTTTGTAAACTGCTCCATGCGCCTGTGCAGCATCTTCAATACGCAGTAAATTTTGCTTTTGGGCAATATCATTAATGGCCTGCATATTGGCACATTGGCCATATAGGTGTACCACAATTATGGCTTTGCTGCGCGGGCCAATATTGGCCTCAATATTTTTTGGCTTTATATTGAATGATTTTTCATGTGGCTCTGCAAATACGGGAATCAATCCGCAATCGATTACGGGCATTACAGTAGCGATGTAGGTATGGCTCGGAACTATGACTTCATCGCCTTTTTTCAATAAACCCATTTCCATATAGCCCATTAGGATCAGGCGGATAGCATCCAGGCCGCTACCTACACCAATGGCGTGTTTTGTGCCGCAATAGCTTGCAAATGCTTCTTCAAATTCAGCTACATGTTTTCCCAGGATAAAAGCACCTGAGCCGATGATCTCTTTTGTTTTTTTTAAAAAAGCTTCTTCAAAACGGGTGTTGATTCCGGGGACATCGAGGAATGGTATGTTCATTGTTTTCTGGCTTAGGGTATTGGACATAAAGCTACATTTTATCCGGCACTTCAATGCCGAGCACTTTGAATGTTTTGGCAATAATATCAGCAGTAAATTTAGACAAAGCCAGGCGAAAAGCTTTCTGTTCTTGTGCTTCAGCTTTCAGGATCGGGCATTCGGCATACAGCCTGTTGTAGGATTTTGCCAGATCATAGGCAAAAGCAGCCACAGCAGCCGGGTTCATTTCATCGGCAGCAGACTGGATAACTCCCGGGAAATCATGCAATAACTTGATGTGCTCCCTTTCGATTTCATGCATGGCATAATTTTCTGGAATAGTAGGATTTTTGGCACTAGACTTACGTAAAACCGATTGAATCCGCGCATGGGTATATTGTACAAAGGGGCCGGTGTTTCCGTGAAAATCTATGGATTCCTCGGGATTGAACAACATGCGCTTTTTGGGATCTACCCGAAGCATAAAATACTTCAGTGCGCCTAATCCGATTTTTCTGAACAAGTCCTGAGCTTCATCATCTGAAAAACCTTCAATTTTTCCCAATTCTTTGGTGTGATGCGCTGCGGTGTCAATCATTTCTTGAATTAAATCATCGGCATCCACTACAGTTCCCTCGCGCGATTTCATTTTGCCGCTGGGTAAATCCACCATACCGTATGAGAGATGGAAAATACCTTCTGCATAGGGTTTGCCCAATTTTGCCAGCACCAATTTCAATACCTTGAAGTGGTAATCTTGCTCATTAGCGACTACATAAACCGAGCGGTCAAAATTAAAATCCTGATAACGTGCCTCTGCAATGCCCATGTCCTGCGTGATGTAAACCGAAGTGCCATCTGCCCGAAGCAGAAGCTTTTCGTCCAGGCCCTCATTTTGCAGATCCACCCAGACCGAGCCGTTTTCTTTTTTGTAGAAAATGTCCTTTTTCAGGCCTTCGTTTACTAGGTTTTTTCCAGCCAGGTAATAATCCGATTCCTTGTAGTGTTTTTCAAAATCCACGCCCAGTTTGTCAAAAGTCTTCTGAAAACCAGCATAAACCCAGCCGTTCATTTTGTTCCAAAGCGCTACAGTTTCAGGGTCTTCATTTTCCCATTTTACCAGCATTTCCTGAGCTTCCTTTATTAATGGAGCTTGCTTCTTTGCTTCTTCTTCAGTTGCACCATTGGCTTTTAGTTCTTCTATCTGTTTTTTGTAGGCTTTGTCAAATTCCACATAGTATTTACCCACCAAATGATCGCCTTTCATACCTGAGCTTTCAGGCGTTTCTCCATTGCCGAATTTTTGCCAGGCCAACATGGATTTGCAAATGGCAATGCCCCTGTCGTTGTAGATATTCACTTTGTGCACTTCATTGCCGGCCATTTGCAGGATATTGGCGGTGGCATAGCCCAGCAGCATATTGCGGATATGCCCCAGATGCAGGGGCTTGTTGGTATTGGGACCGCAGTATTCCACTACGATTTTTTGACCAGTAGTGTCTGCCGCTCCAAATTTTGGATTGTAGATTTCATTTCTAAAAAAATCGAGCCAGTAGCGCTCAGCTATTTCCAGGTTGAGAAAGCCTTTTATGACATTAAAATCCTTTACCAGCAGGGATTTTTCTATTAGGTGGTTTCCGATTTCACTGGCAGTTTCTTCGGGATTTTTTTTGCTGATTTTCAGAAAAGGAAAAACCACCAGTGTCAGGTCGCCCTTGAACTCAGGGCGGGTTTTTTGCAGTTGGATTTGCTTTTCGTTGACCTCACTATTGTATAGCGATTTCAGGGCTGCCTTGCTTTCTTTTATCAGGATTTTCTCGATACTCATTTATTGCTCTGCTTTGCGGCAAAGTTAAGTCCAAATAGATTAAGGGAGAAATGGGGTGATGGAAATTTAAAGGCTGTTGGGGATTTGAACCCTGTCAGAGTTTAGGTATAAAACACTTATTTCACTTTTTAATGAAATGAGTATATCTTTAGAGGAAATTTAAATAAAGGGTTATGAGAAGGTTTTTGTTTTTGGTGTTGTTTGTTTTTGGACTACTTATTGCAAGGTCTCAATCAATTGAATATGAATGGACAAAAGTCTTTGACAGTGAAATTGGAATAGTTTCATCTACGGTAGATGAGGAAAAAAACCTGATTTTAGTGGGCAATTTTGGAGATACAGTTGATTTTGATCCTGGAACTGGTGTTATTAACGAGGTGGCTAACGGCATTCGGGATATATTTATATTAAAATTAGATTCGAATGGAGTTTTTAAATGGGTTGAAACTTTTGGTGATGCACATTACAACTCAGCTACTGACGTTTTGATTAACCGAGATGGTGATATCTTGATTTCCGGATATTTCAACGTGTCTTTAACAATTGATACTGGAAATGGAACAATTAGTTTATTTTCAAATAATAGCAGTAAAGATATTTATATAATGAAGCTGAGTGATACTGGAGGTTTTAAATGGATTAAAAGTATAGGGGGAAATGAAACTGAAGGTATTAATTCTATAGAAGAAGATATGGATGGGTATATTTATGCTACAGGCGATTTTAGAGGGCAGGTAGATTTTGATTCTGGGCTTGATACTTTTAACGTTACTTCAAGTATTTCTGGTGGGGATCTTTATGTTTTGAAATTAGATCCAAATGGAGATTTTCAATGGGTCCAAACTATAGGTGATGATGCCAATGGAGCTTTTGCTAATGGAAATTCAATTTGTGTTGATTCGTTTGGTTATGTGTATGTAACAGGAATATTTTCTGATACTATAGATTTCAACCCTGATGTTGGGCATTTTTTCTTGAACTCTTATAGTTACTTTTATCCAGATTTTTTTATTCTTAAGTTAGATAGTGCTGGTAGTTTTGTTTGGGCTATGGATTCTAAGGATAGCCTTAATCTTAATACTTTTGCAGAAGGAAATTCAATTCATATTGACCCGTTTGGGGATGTAATTGTATCGGGCACTTTTAATGGGCTAAGAGAAGTTGGCTATGGAAATACACAAACTAGTATTACTTCAAATGGGTTAGATGATGTTTTCATTCTGAAATTAGATCCAAATGGAGATTTGATTTGGGTTAGGACGTTTGGTAGTTCAGGTGAAGAAACTGCTATAGCTGGTATTGATAAGTATGGAAATGTATATGTTTCTGGTGTTTTTAATGATACTGTCGATTTTAACTCAGGAGATAATGTGTATAATTTGGTTCCTAGCTATAATGAGGATATTTATTTGCTTAAATTAAATCCTTTTGGAAATTTTCTATGGGTTAAGAACTTGGAAGGAATTAGTACTCCTGAATACACATCTTTTCTTGATGTTGATCTTTTTGGGAATATATATATGATAGGTGGATTTTCTGGGACATTAGATTTTAATCCAACTAATGGAATAAGAAATATAACTTCAAATTCACTGAATGGATTTATTAACAAGTTAAGTCAATGCACTCCTTCTATTGAGTATGTTAGTATTCAAGCTTGCGATTATTATCTTTCCCCAAGATTTGATCCGTTTAATCCAAGTGGTGGCGGGGCTTATAATCAAAGTACTGATACAATTTCTTTTACCCTACAAGCTTCAAATGGATGCGATAGCATAGTTTATGTAGATTTGACGATCAATAATAGTTCTCCTGCTCCAACAAATAGAGATACGATTCTAATTTGTGACAGTACTTATGTCTGGCCAGTAGATGGCAATACCTATGATTTTGTTTCTGGAAACAATTATGGTATTTTGAGTACTCATGATCTTTCACACACATATACTAATGCAGGAGGGTGTGATAGTATCGTTGAAGCATTCTTGGTTATGTTGAACGGTTGGGTTGTAGGAATTGCAACTACCAGCACAGGTGAGCCAATTTTAAACTCAAAGGTATCGCTTATTGAATTTGACCCAATGGATAGTACATTGACTCAGATTGATACAGCATACACAGATTCCTCTCTTTTATTTATAGATTCACTTGGGATATTCTTTTTTACATTCGTTGAAGAATCTCCAAATATTTTCATGAAAGTGATACCGGATTCGGTTTTGTACCCTGGTGAACTACCTACATATTACAATGGGTCTGTATTATGGCAAGGTGCAAGTCCGGCATTTTGTGAATCTAGCTTCTCAACCATAGCAGGAGTGAATCCCGGTGGCGATGGTTTTATTGGTGGCTTTATCAATCAGGGGGCAGGAAAAAGTGGAAATGCTGCTGGTGGAGTTACAGTAATCTTGGTCAATAGCGATGGGGAAGTAGTGGCCATGACTACAACAGATGAAAACGGCTATTTCTCCTTTGATGATATCCCAGAAGATGATACTTATTCTATTTGGGTAGATCAACCGTTTTTGCATAATAGCTTGGCTCCTGAAATTGAATTGACCAATAGCGAACCAGAGAAAGACAGCTTGCAATTTTTATTGCACCCTACTTATCTCGAATTATTAGGAGATGAAGAAGAGGATTCTGTGGATGTTGGCATTGCAGAATATGAGCAGTTTGATTTCAAAGTATATCCCAATCCTACAAACTCCAGTTTCAATATTGACCTATCGGGAATGCAGCAAAACAATGGTCAATTATACAAAGTGGAAATTTACGATGTGGTAGGACAATTGATCTACAGCAAAGAAGCTGAGCAGGAAATACTCAATGTTTCCACTGATCAGTGGAGCTCAGGTTTGTACAATATCCGGCTGATCAATAAATCGGGCAATGCTTTCGGCTACAAAAAATTGGTGGTTACCGGATACTAACAAAAAAAGGCGAACCATTTGCGATTCGCCTTTTTAAGAATTTGAGCCAATGCCTTAGCTGATGCTGATTTTTTTCTTCAGTGCTTTGGCTTCCTCTTTTTTGGGAAGTGTCAACTTCAGCACTCCGTCCTGGTACTCAGCTTTGATGTTTTCTCCCTTCACTGAATCGGGCAATGTGAAAGATTTTCTAAAAGACTCATAGCTGAACTCTTTACGGGTATAGCCATCGTCTTTGTCCTCTTTCTCATTGCTTTTTTCCACGCTTACAGTGAGAATGTCCTGATCCAGGTCGATGTTAAAATCCTTTTTGGTCAGGCCGGGAGCGGCAATTTCGATGCCGTAAGCTGAATCATTTTCCCTGATGTTCACAGCAGGTTGAGTGGTATTTAAACCTGTTGAGAAAAAATCATCATTGAAAAATGAGTCAAAAGGATTTCCAAATACATTGGGTGATGCTTCATTCTTCGGTTTGTTCCATTTTACAAGTGTCATAGCTTTAAGTTTTTTGGTTAAACAATTTTTTTTAAATGCACCAAGCAACATTCAAGCTTTGTACCAATTCAATATTTGGTACATTTTTTCAGCCTACCGGACTATATGACATGAAATTTTGATATTTAGCCGAAAAAGCTGACATCATGTCTGCTTTGATTGATATCCTATACGGATATACTGAATTAAATACAAGTTCTACTTTACTGCCCCAACAATCTTAGAATATCCTCTTTAATGCCCGGCATACTTGGGCGTTTAGCGTTGGGATCGACAACTTCACCATTCTTGTCAAAAAGCATATAGCGGGGTATAGAGTAAACCTGATAGTAACTTCCGGCACTTCTTTCGATGTTATTTGGAGACCAAACATGCGTGCCGTCTATATCATATTTTTCAATGGCATTGCGCCAAACCTGCTCTGTTTTGTCTGATGAAATATAAAGGAATACGATATCTTTCAGTTCTTTGTCGCTAAAACTTTCTTTTAGTCTTTTAGCATGTGGGAATTGTTGACGGCAGGGGCCGCACCAGCTTGCCCAAAAATCAACATAAATTACTTTGCCATGAAAATCCGATAAATAGACTTCTTTCCCCTCTAAGTCAGTCAAAGTAAAAGGCTGCTCTTTTTTCTCGGGTTTAGATTTTCCGCGTTTCTTTTTTCGCTTTTTCTTTTTCGATACCTTTTCATTCATTCTTTCCTCGCAGGCTTCTAAAACTGCTTTATCTAAAGTTTTGTCACTGTTTTGCTTACTAAAAACTTTGTACAAAACTTTCAGGTTTTTCGGATCTGCTTCTGCGCCTGATTTAATAAGCTGTTGTCCCATAGCATAAGCCTGAACTTGTCCTTTGAAATGCTGATTGCAGATTTCAAAGGCTTTATTAAGTTCGGTATCTATCGATTCATATGGACTGAAATTATTTTCAGCAGCTGTTTTGTAAGTCGTGTAATAATTGATCAAATCCCGATAAACCGGACTTTCTAAGGCAGCTTCATTTTGCAGGGGCACCTTTTGAAACAATTCTGAAGTTAGCATAGCCGGCAGAGCACGAATGCGCTGATCACCTGTTACTTTTGCGCGCTCTACAGGGTAGGAATACATGCGTCTTGCATAATTGTAGTGAACCCATGATTCAAGGTTTTCCTTAAAATCAGATGACCATGTACTTGATTTAGATTGCTCTTCAATGTATTGTAATTGCTCGCTTCGAAATTTAAAAAGATCCATTTCAAAAGCATCTGAGCTTTTGCTCATCATTGAAGCTTTCAGCTCATCCAGCTCATAATTGTTTTTAAAATTAGCGTGAAATGAACTTAGAATATTTTCTTCTTCATCGCTAAGCGACCGATCGAGCCATAATTGAGGTGCCTGAGCAGACAATAAATTAAATGAAAAAGAAATCAGCAGGAATAAAATAATTTTTAGGTAGTGCATGTCTGAATTTTGTTAAGCCCAAAGTTCAGAAAATATATGCAAATTCTTCAGTTCAATTTCTGTGGAATTGAAAAACTGCTGTTTCGACCTTGAATACGGATAAAATTAAGCAATTCTTCTAAGCATGAGGCAAGTGAGATCATCCTCAAAAGTATCTGAATTGCTGAAATCTCTCACGTCAAATATGACGTTATTGATCAGTTCTTTTGAGCTAATCCAATCTCCGGCAATGATATTTTCCAGGCGATTGCTGCTTTCATACATTTTATCTTTCTCAGAATTGGCTTCACTTACACCATCTGTGAAGGAAAAGACAGCATCCCCTTTTTTTAACAGGATAGTTTCGCTTTGGTGTTTCACCTCGTCTTTGTCAAAAAAGCCGAGAATTGGACCGCCCTTGGTCAATTCACCTGTTACCTTTCGGTCTTTTGAAATAATCAAAGGAGGTAGATGCCCGGCATTAACGCTTTTGAGTTCCCGGGTTTCAGAATTGTATATTCCTGCCCAGCAGGTAATGAATTTTTTTCGGTCTGTAATTCTACAGAGGACTTCGTTTAGCCTTTCAATAAAATCTTGTATATCGCTGATGCCGTTGTCAATTTGAGTTTCAATATTTGAATGCACCGTTGACACAAGAATAGAAGCACCGAGTCCTTTTCCTACCACATCGGCAATAAAGAACAGGTATTCCCGATCACTGATCTGAAACACATTGTAATAATCGCCACCTACTTCAGATGACCATTGCAATTCACCGGCAATATCCAATCCTTCAATTTTGGGCAGTTGTCTTGGAATTAAGCCGTCAATTACTGTTTTAGCAATCGCTATTTCCCCTTTAATGCGGTCTGAATACATTTTTTCCTTGTCCAGTAATTTTTCTATCTGTGCTTCATATTTTTTGTTTTCGCTCTGATAAAAGATAAGACTGCCATAGAGGAAAACCAGCAAGACGATGGGCATAATAGTGGCCTGGTAGTAATTGTCGAATGCAAAACCGAAATTTTCAGGCCCTACACCGGCAAGTTTGTGAACAATATCAAACAATGCGAGACATAGAATATTGATGAAAAGTGCTGCGAAAAAGTATCCTTTTTCCTTTAAATCAATGAGGAAGACAGGCAATAGCCCTAGTGCCATTAAAAAGTAGCGCGGGGTATAAAAGTGGTATTCATTGATCACAAAGTGCGGGGCATCTCCCCATTTTTTCAGCAATACTATTATGATTAAAATATGTAAAGGTGTAATAATGCTAATGAGCAAACGACTGATTTTTGTATGCCCCATTTTGTTTAATATTAGGCTGATAGCAGGGGCTAATACTATTGAAGCAATAAGATAAACCAGTTTGTTGTCGTTTGTTGTGCTTGCAAAAACAAATGTGCTGATGGATATAATCAGCAACATGAACACACTCAATTGATTGCTGATCTTTATCTTTTTAACAATGCTGTTTTTCAAGCCCTGCCTGATGCCTATATTGGAAATTACATTCCAAAGAATTAGCGGCAATCTCAGTAGGTTTTGAATTGAAATTGATTTGTCCTGTATTGGATTTGCACTTTTTTTACTCGATAATCGAGATTTAAATGCTCCGAGGCTTGCCTCGTAATCAAAAGTATTTTTTTCAAATAAATGCCTCGTGGGCTTGCCCCGAGGTTGTTTACTTGTACTAAAGTTAATCGCTGCTGTAGAATGGTCTTGTTGCATAAGTGCTTATTTTATGGTATTGCGCATGTTTTTTATGAAAAAGACAATTATAAAATGTGTGAATTGAGCTTTTGTTCACAACTACATTATACCCCAATAAGCTGAGATTGTTGCAGTTTTTACTCGATAATCGAGATTTGAATGCTCCGAGACCTGTCTGACAAAGGCAGACTTGCCCTGAGGTTGTTTACTTTTAGCCAACTATTTTATTAGTATTGAGCTTGCATTACATTCTATCCGTTTAATTTTAATATTTTGGCATAAAAAATTGCTGTGTTAGAGATTTTGTTGATCATTTTTTATGCATTGCTTGCTTTTGGAGTCCTGGATTATTACAGAAAAAGCGCATCGATAGCACTTAGCCGCAAATTGTTTTCTGCTTTTTACCTGCTCAAATTGGCTATGGCCTTTGGGCTCATTGCGCTATATACTTACTATTATACCGACAGGGCTACGTCAGATATTTACAAATTTTTTGATGATAGTTTAGTCATACATCAAATTGCAAGTACGGATTTTGCAGTTTATTTGAAACTGTTATTCGGATTCTCACTAAATACAGAAGAACACAGACTTATTTTAGAAACCCAACACTGGGATGCGAGTGCTATTTGGGGAGGCACAGGAAATCGCATGATGACAAGGGTCCACCTTTTGATCCACTGGTTTTCTTTTTCCAATATTTGGGTGCACAGTATTGTTTTCAATGCACTTTCGGTACTTGGTTTTTTATGGATATACCGCGCATTATCGCCTTATTTTAATCAGCCGCTTTTAATACTTCCCGCTTTTTTGATGCCCTCGGTTTTATTCTGGAGTTCAGGTATGTTAAAGGAAGCCTTGCTTATATTTTTTACGGGAATGCTCTTTAATGCTTTACACCTTTATGCTCAAAAAAAATACAAATGGGCGGTGCTCTTTTCTGTCATTTCATTCCTGGCTATATTTTTTCTGAAAATTTATCTGTTGATGGCTTTGTTTCCACTGATACTTGTATTCTTACTGAAAAAAGCACCCCTGTTCAATAGGGCAAATACTTTATTGAACCTTGTCTTTGGATTAACAGCATCTATTTTAATTTTACATGCAGTAAGCCTTGTGATTTTTGAAAAATCACTGATTGACTTGCTAATGCTTCGCTATAATGAATTTCTTGCACTGGCATTGGCAGAAAATGCAGGAAGTCTGTTATCGACTCAGGTAGCAAAGCCCGAAAAGTTTTGGGAATGGTTTTTCAATGCCTTCAAACATACATGGCTGATGCCCTGGCCCTGGCAGGAAGGCGGGCTATTGATAAAAATGGCCGGTTTTGAACATTTGCTATTTTACCTGATGGCTTTATCGTCCTTGTTTTTCTTGCTGCGAATGAAATTTAAAATTTATAATGCATTTCCGTTTTTGGCATTTTTCATCTATCCTGTACTGCTTTTCCAATTAATTGGGCTTAGCGTTCCTGTTTTAGGTGCAATTGTGCGTTATAAGATGCCCGCTTTATTGTTTTCTGTTTTATTTTTTGCATTTATCTGGGATAATTTTAGAAATTATCAACAGCGTAATTTTGGTAAAAAATAAGTGAATATTGGTGTTTTGAAGCTATGGCATACTTGAAAAGTAAAAATTTAAGCTTTTGTGTCGGTAGTAAGTAAAATTTACAGCGATTTTGTAAAAAATTTGATTTTGAACTAAAATATCTGGATATTTGCACCTTAATTTTAACAAAAATTCCACCATGACAAATATTCGATTTAATTCAATTGCAAATGTTCTGGGGCGCGAAAAAGTAAATGTAAAAGGCCCCCAGGAAAAAATCTCTCAATTTTTCGGGTCAAATGTGTTTAATGATGACTCCATGCGTAAATATTTGACTGAAGAAGCTTACCTAAGTGTAAGGGCTTCAGTTGAGTCAGGTCATAAAATTGATCGCAAAATTGCAGAACAAGTCGCCTCGAGCATGAAAGCCTGGGCAATGGATAAAGGAGCTACACACTTTACGCATTGGTTTCAGCCACTAACAGGAGCCACCGCAGAAAAACACGATACATTCTTCACCTCAGATCCTGATGGCAATGGTATAGAAAGCTTCAATGGAGCTGCACTGGTTCAGCAAGAACCTGATGCTTCAAGTTTTCCAAATGGCGGAATCAGAAGTACATTCGAAGCAAGGGGATATACGGCATGGGATCCCTCTTCTCCTGCTTTCATTATGCAAATAGGGTCGGGTAAAACACTTTGCATACCTACTATTTTTGTTTCTTACACAGGTGAGGCACTGGATTATAAAGCGCCCTTATTAAAATCAAAACACGCCCTTGAAGAAGCGGCAGTGAAAGTTTGCCAGTATTTTGATAGAAATACTACTAAAGTATATCCAACATTGGGCTGGGAGCAGGAATATTTTCTTGTAGATGAGGCTTTGTATTTTAACAGACCCGATCTTGTTATGACCGGTAGAACTATTGTAGGCCTTGCTCCTGCAAAAGGACAGCAATTAGATGACCATTACTTTGGCTCTATTCCGGAAAGAATTTATGCCTATATGATTGACTTCGAAACAGAAGCTCAAAAACTTGGAATTCCGGTGAAAACAAGACACAATGAAGTGGCGCCAAGTCAGTTTGAAGTGGCTCCTACTTTTGAAGAGGTAAACCTTGCAGTTGATCACAATCAATTGCTTATGGATTTAATGAGCAGGGTGGCCGACAGACATAAGTTCAGACTCTTGCTCCACGAGAAACCCTATGCAGGGCTGAATGGAAGTGGAAAGCACAACAACTGGTCAATGGCTACTAACAAAGGTAAAAACCTGCTTTCCCCCGGAAAAACACCAAAAACCAATTTGCAATTTTTGACCTTCCTTGTAAATACAATTAAGGCAGTACATGTAAATGCTGATTTGTTGAGGGCTGCTATTGCATCTCCTGGAAATGATCACAGGCTTGGAGCCAATGAAGCACCTCCGGCAATTATTTCAGTTTTTATTGGTGCGCACCTCACCAAAGTATTGGATGAAGTTGAAAACAGAGTGGGAGATAAACAACTTGATGAGCAGGAAAAAATGGAATTGAAATTAGATATCCATAAAATTATCCCTGATCTGCTTTTGGACAATACCGACAGAAACCGCACATCTCCTTTTGCTTTCACTGGCAATAAATTTGAGATTCGTGCGGTAGGTTCTACTGCCAACTGTGCTTCGCCAATGACAGTGATGAATACCATTGTTGCCGAACAATTGACCCAGTTTAAAAATGACGTAGATAAGCTTATCAAAAAAGAAGGCGACAAAAAAGATGCTGCCATTCTTAAAGTATTGAGAAGGTATATTTCGGAATCCAGGGCAATATTATTTGAAGGAGATAACTACAGCAAGGAATGGGAAAAAGAGGCTGAAAAAAGAGGTTTGTCAAATGTAAAAACCACTCCTCATGCGCTTGATTTCTTTATGACGGATACATCTAAAGCGATTTTTGCAAAACACGGTGTATTTAGCGAAAAAGAACTTGAAGCCCGCTATGAAATTCTTCAGGAAAATTACGGAACAAAAATTGACATTGAGGCTTCAGTACTTCAAGACCTTGCAATCAATCATATTGTTCCTGCTGTTGTTCGTTATCAAAACAACCTGGTAGAAAATGTCAATGGATTAAAAACATTGGGCTTGGACAAAAAGACTTATCAGGCGCAGCTCGAAATTGTTTCGCAGATTTCTGAACATTTGAATGCAGTGAAAAGCAACTGTGACAAAATGGTAAAAGAAATAGATAAGGCTGAAAAAATTGATGATGCCCGCGATTTTGCCATTGCTTGCTCAGATAAGGTTAAACCCTATTTTGATAAAATAAGGACGCATGTAGATGCGCTGGAAGGAATGGTTGACGATGCAGTTTGGCCATTGCCTAAATACAGAGAATTATTGTTTATGCGATAATTTAGAATTCCTAATATTAATTAAGAGTGCCTCAGATTAATTTCCGGGGCACTTTTTTATTTGCTATAAACCTGAGTTATTAAATTCTTATAGCATCCGCTGGGTTTATCGTATTTTAGCATTGCTTTTTTTACTTCAAGGATTTTAGGATGAATTATTTTACCGGATCGATCTACTATATTTCCCTTTTAACAATATTGCTCTTTTTATTTTCCTGTAAGTCTTCGCAAAACTTTAAAACCGGTGATCAGGCTTTTGAATCAAAGGCTTATTCAGTGGCATCAACATTGTACGAACAGGAATTCAACAGTTCTGAAAATCCTGAAACCAAAGCCAAAAAAGCATTTTTTACAGCGGAGAGTTATCGCTTCAACAATAATTTTAACGCAGCAGAAAAGTGGTATGCCGATGCTGTTCGGCTCAATTATGACCCAATAGCCAAGTACAATTATGGTTTGATGCTGAAGGCCAATCAGAAATACGAACAGTCCATTAAACAATTCAGGGAATATGCAGTGATGGAGCCTTTTAATAAAAAGAAAGCGCAGCAGCAAATACAGGCCTGTGAAGCTGCCATTCAATGGGGGAAGTCCAGGAGCAATGTAAGTGTTGAAAACCTTGAGCACATCAATAGCAAGAGCTCAGATTTTGCCCCGGTATTGTACAAAAATGGCAGCCTGATTTTCACTTCCGATCGAAAAGCAGCTACCGGTTCTGATGATTACAAATGGACCGGTGAGAAATTTATGGACATTTTTATAGCCGAAAAAATGAATGGTACTTTCCAGGCTCCGGAACGCTATCAAGAGAAAATCAGCTATGCCTACAATGATGGTTCTCCCAGCTTTAATAAGAATTATACCCTGATGTTTTTTACCCGCTGTGGTTCAGACTCGAAAGAAAATGATTATTGCAGCTTATACACTTCCCGGATTGATGCAATGAATCAGTGGACTACTCCTGAACAGTTCCCTGTGTTTTCTGATACGGTAAATGTTGGGCAACCCTATCTCGATCCACAAGAGCGCTTTTTGATTTTTTCCTCTGATGTGGAAGGCGGTTATGGAGGAAAGGACCTTTATATAATGAAGAAAACCGGTTTTGGATGGAATGAAGCAGAAAACCTCGGTTCTGAAATCAATACTGCCGGTGATGAAATGTTCCCTTTTGTAGCCAAAGATGGCACTTTGTATTTTGCATCGGATGGGCATATCGGTATGGGCGGTTTGGATATTTTCAAAGCCAAACAGGAAAGAAATGTATGGAAGGCACCGGAAAATATGCGCACGCCCATCAATTCAGGGGCGGATGATTTTGCTTTGATCCTTGAACAAGAAGCACCAAAAGACAAAAATGACCCTATCCGATTTTCCGGTTATTTTACTTCCAACAGGCCGGGGGGGCTGGGCAAAGATGACACCTATCGTTTTGAAGCCCGGAATGAAAATATTTTCAACCTGGAAGGTTTGGTCGTTGAAAAAGTTTTTGAAGACCCGGATGATCCCAATAGCCCGGTAGTGGATTTTAACCTGATAGATCAGGCCCTTATAAAACTTCGGTTAAAGCGCAATGGACTTGAATTTGTAGATTCTGCAAGAAGTAGCAAGCTGGGGAAATTTGAATTTCCGCTGGATAAAAACAGCAATTACAATCTCTTGAGTATCAAAGATGGCTATTTTACACAGACGGCCGATGTGACTACGGTAGGACAGGAGGATCCATCAAAAGTTTATGTCACAATCAAGGTGCGTATTGTAATGGAAAAAATCTTTGAGGAAAAGGAAATTGTCATTCCCAATATTTACTATGATTATGACAAAACCAATTTAAGGGATCAATCCAAAGTAGTATTAGATACATTGATCAGCATGCTGAAAGTGAACCCCGATATTTTTGTTGAAATTGGTTCACATACCGATTCGCGCGGTTCCGATGCCTATAATGAGAAGCTATCCCTGGGCCGTGCACAGTCGGTAGTTAAATACCTTATAGTTAACGGCCTAAATCCCGATCGTTTGGCCGCCAAAGGTTATGGCGAATCCAAATTAGTCAATGAATGTGAGGATGGTGTGGAATGTAGCGAAGCACAGCACCAGGAAAACAGGCGCACTACCTTTAAAGTGGTTTCAGAGGAATATGTGATTGAATCCATACGACCTGATGAGGTGGAGAGTGACAGGTGATAATTAATCCGTAGCGAGGGCGCTACTGATAGGAGGGGTAGTAAGACTTCCCAAGTCTTTGAGACTTTGGAAGTCTATCGTCATTGGAAGGGGAAATTGGTGAATGGATTTTTTTGTAATATAGGTACAAGAAAGCCACCGCTCAATGCCAGCTCACAATTGCGCCAGCTCGGGGAACTCCGAAACTTTAGTTAATATCTTTACTTAGGCTATTGATCATTCCATTAAAAACAATTCCGTGAAATGGAAGTACAGAAGCCCAGTACAATCTACCCAACAAACCCTTTGGTCTAAAAGTAGCAGTTTGGGTCAGTACATTGTTCTTGATATTAAATTCGAGCCAAGCTTCACCGGGCAATTTCATTTCAGCAAAAAGCAATAGTCTTCCTTCCTCCTTATTAGCATAAAGCACACGCCAAAAATCCAGAGCATCCCCTACTTCCAGCGAGGTTTTGTTGGTCCTGCCTCTGCGCAAACCCACACCTCCTGAAAATTTGTCCAATACACCCCTTAATTGCCATAAAAAATCAGCAGAATACCAACCGTTTTCACCACCAATAGCCCATAATTTTTCAATGGAATATTTTCTGTCTTTCAATTCTCTTTTTCTTACATCTTTGAAACAACCATAGCTGGGCACGTTTATAAAGTCTGAAATATTGAATTTCAACCTACCGCTTACTTGTGAGTCTTTCCAACTAGAAACAATCTCATTGCTTTCTATCTTGGCAAAGGCTTTTTCCAATGCGGCCTGATAAGTGATGGGTTCAATTCCTAGAATATGGTTGATTTCATTATTTCTACAAATGACTTCAATCTTCATACTATTGACCAGAGAAACGGCCAATTTATAAGAAGTAGATGTAACAAAGTAAAGCCAGTAAGAGGAGATACGCGGGGTCATTACCGGGACAATAATTATTATTCTGCCCAGATCCCTAACTTTGGCAAAGCCAAGCAGCATTTCTTTGTAAGTCAAAATAGAGGGCCCGCCAATATCAAAGTTTTTATTATAAGTGGATTTATTTCCCAATGATTTAATCAGGAATTTAATCACATCGGTTACTCCAATAGGTTGACATTTGGTATTGAGCCACTTTGGAGCAATCATAATCGGTAGTTTTTCTACCAAATCTCTAATGATTTCAAAAGAGGCACTTCCAGAACCTATTATAATGCCAGCACGCAGTGTGGTTAAGTTATAACTGCCTTTTGCCAATTCTAATTCAACATTTTTTCTGGAGTTTAAATGTTTTGATAAATTGTTATCATTTACAATTCCACTCAAATAAATTATTTGTTTGGCTTGGGTTTTCTCAATGGCATTTCTAAAATTTATGGCAGATTCTTTTTCAAGTACTTCATATTCATCTGATGTTGACATGGAATGTACCAGATAATAAGCGGCATCTATATCCAATGGAATATTTTCTAGTGTCTTTATATCAAGTAAGTCAACTTGGATTACCTGAATGTTGTCTTCAAGTGATTCCGGGGGGGTGAATCTATCGGGATCTCTTGTGCAACAAACAACTTTATGTCCATTTTCAACTAAAGTAGGGAGCAATCGCTTTCCGATATATCCTGTAGCACCTGTAAGTAGAATTTTCATAGACATTTCTAACATTAGTTTTAAGCAAAGTGTTGCGCTTTATGGATTTCAAATGCCAGAAAACAGCAATTTTCTTCCTGGAAATATCCCCGCACGCATTTGCTATGCTACAGGCTAAGCTGCAAATGCGCGCCAGATTGGGAGACGGAATTAATCCGTAGCGAGGGCGCTACTGATAGGAGGGGGGGATGGTTTTGTTATAGCGAGACTTCCCAAGTCTTTGAGACTTTGGAAGTCTATCGTGATTGAAATGGGAAATTGGTGAATGGATTTTTTCCGAATATGTACAGGCAGGCATTCGCAGCACGGGTGCTGGGCTATAGATGAGGGCTGGTTGGATACAGCTTTTCCTCTAAAAAACCTTATATAAATTACAACACTGTAAAAACCAATTAATTAAATTTGTCCTAAATTATCAAACTAAGGTTCATAGCATTTTTCTCCTCCATTAAAACGATATAACTTATTGCTTTTATTTTCTTTGATAAGTTCGAAGCAATAATCTTGTGGTTGCCTCACAAATGTGGGAATTGTAAAGTTCCCCTTAGTATATGTGAGTGGTTGTGTGAGATTTTTTTCAAAAACATATTGCCTTATCTTACTTAATAACATGTAATCCCCAATCAGTAGTGAGTCTGGGTTTACATTATTATAATCTACAACAGGGAGTTTATTATTCAAATCTAAAGTATACACATAATAAAAACAATATAAGTTGTAATCAGTGATTATTCTATCAGGTCTTAGGTTTAAAGTATATAAAAATATTTCCTTTTCTGATTCGAAATTATTTTTCACACCATTAAATTTATTTTTTCCCATTTGTATTAGATAATAAGTATTGGCGAATAAAAAGGGAATTATGATGAGTAAAAAAAAAATTTTCTGGATATTCTGAAGGTAGTGAAATGGTTTTTTTAAAAAGAATTGGTTCGCATATAATGACAATATAGTAATGCTAGCATATAAAATATACCAAACAAAAATAATCAAAACCCTTGGATGGGGAATCCCAATTTGACTGAAACTTTGATATGTCGAATAAAGTGAAATGGCACTTAAGGCTGTAAAAGAAACAGAAATAAAAAATATGTATTTAAATGTTTTTTGGCTAAATACGCCCTTAATCACTCTACAAATAAAAAAAGCGCTATTGATAGCCATAGGAACTAGCAGCGGCAGCCAGAGCCGGTGTGTTAAAGCAACTGGATTGTAATTTGTCAAACCTTGACTGCCAAACCACCACATTCCAAGTGTACCGATTTGCAACACCTTGAAGAATTTTTGTTCATCAGAGCTAGATTTTGATATGGAAAATATCTGAAGTGATGATAATAGCAGTAATGTACCGAAAGAATAGTTTTCGAGTAAAAATCGGAACGGTTGCCAAGTTAGCCTGTTTATGATCGTTTTCCAATCGGAAGAAGCATAGTTGTATTCGTTAGCACTGAGCAACAATTTCGTCTGACTAACTCTGAAAAACGCATCGCCCGTTTTTATCCAATAGGCTACTAAAAGAATTAATCCCAAAAAGACGGATCCCATTGCAAAAATTTCCCAATAATAATTTCGTAGTCCACTTTGATAATCTTTAAAGAAAAACCAGGCTAACACTGGTAAATAAAACACCACACTTGTCTTTACTAACAAAGCGGTAAAAAAAGTTACTGCTGTTATAATCCCCCATTGGGTTTCCTTTTCCTTAGAAAGTTTTGCATGAAACCTGAAATAATAATAAATCAATACGAGTGCGTTTGTAGTAAGCGCGGTTGTCATATCACTCGACACCACAACCGCGTTTTGATGCATGACTGTGGATACTGATAACAAAGTAGTGGCAACCAAAGCCACCTTTTTATCGGTTTTTTTTAATACCAGATAAACCATAACCAGCAAGCCAATGTATATACCTGTTGTTATATAATTCAACCATTCGCTAATTCCTAATAATGAGATACCGATTGCGTAGGGTAGAAAACTGCCAATCCTGTTTGCATAGTAATTATTGTAAATGTCCCAGTTGCCTTTTAAGAATTGATAGGCAGCACCAATGTAATCATCACCCAGAGGTAAACCCTGATGCCAAGGTAAGGTAAATATGAATGCGAGAAGTAAAATACATAAATAAAATAACGTGTGTTTCATGTTGTACAAATGTCATTTTTTTCAACTATTGATTTAAATATTGGAAAAAGAATTGAAACAAACTTTGTCGATCCATTGGATGATAAATGGCATATATCATAGAAGTTATTTACATTACATGTTAGATAATTATTCATGTCAATAAAAAATATGCTTTCCAATTGTATGTTTTCATCGAAACAAGTTTTTATTATTTTATTATGAGCTTTTATGCCTTCCACAACGTTTTCTTTTCTTCCTCGCGCTCGTTTGCCGCTTGGCATTTGCAGCATAGCGAGCGAGTGCGGAATTTTACTGCTCTCAGACATTTTTCTAAAATACAAAATTCAAGAGTTTTAGCACAGGCACGCATTTACTATGCTACAGGCTAAGCTGAAAATGCGCGCCAGATTGGGTTTGATTGTAAAAATTGATCCCTGCCTTGCCGCAATTTGGTGGAGGCAGGTTTGATATATTTCATAAATGATAAAGGAGTGTAAGAAATAGTACTGCTCTAAACGGCAGGCAAGTTTGATATTGATTGGCTGCACACATTGATCAAGCCATAGTTGTGGTTTGATTGTAAAAATTGATCTTTGATATTCTGAAGCACGTAATGGCCAAGTTCGTGAAGGTTGTGGTTTGATTGTAAAAATTGATCTTTGATATTTGCTGCATTGCAGGCCACAGGATCAGGATTGTTGTGGTTTGATTGTAAAAATTGATCTTTGATATTTCATATCCGTTTTTATCCCTTCGCTTTGAGGTTGTGGTTTGATTGTAAAAATTGATCTTTGATATTTTTGGAGTGGAAATATGCACTGCTGGCCTAGTTGTGGTTTGATTGTAAAAATTGATCTTTGATATTCAGGGGAATGCCGTTATATGCAGTAGTGCTGTTGTGGTTTGATTGTAAAAATTGATCTTTGATATTTGCGGCTTCTGTTGCCGATACAGGGGCTTGGTTGTGGTTTGATTGTAAAAATTGATCTTTGATATTGGAAAATTTATAGCCGATATTTGCGCACAGGTTGTGGTTTGATTGTAAAAATTGATCTTTGATATTAATAACTTTAACGGTTGCCGGAAACCCAGTGTTGTGGTTTGATTGTAAAAATTGATCTTTGATATTTGGCAAACGCATCATATTGTAAGGAAATTGTTGTGGTTTGATTGTAAAAATTGATCTTTGATATTTGTGCCATTTCTTATATACGCTGTTAGCAGGTTGTGGTTTGATTGTAAAAATTGATCTTTGATATTTTTGCATCCTCGGCAGTCGGTTCATCTTCAGTTGTGGTTTGATTGTAAAAATTGATCTTTGATATTCTTTATCTGATGTATATGTATTATTTGATGTTGTGGTTTGATTGTAAAAATTGATCTTTGATATTGAGAATTTGAAGAAGAAGATGCTAAAGAAAGTTGTGGTTTGATTGTAAAAATTGATCTTTGATATTAAGCTAAATTAAAGAAAGAACGAGAAGAAAGTTGTGGTTTGATTGTAAAAATTGATCTTTGATATTATTGCTTTTATGGTGTATAAGCCGTTGTTAGTTGTGGTTTGATTGTAAAAATTGATCTTTGATATTTCAGAGATAGTGGCCCACGTGTGCAATTGGGTTGTGGTTTGATTGTAAAAATTGATCTTTGATATTTTCGCCAATCCTGTCCACCAACAAAGCCTTGTTGTGGTTTGATTGTAAAAATTGATCTTTGATATTCAGTCAACTTTCCTGATAACGTCCTGCCTGTTGTGGTTTGATTGTAAAAATTGATCTTTGATATTGATTTCAATAAGGTGTTGAATATGCTATTAGTTGTGGTTTGATTGTAAAAATTGATCTTTGATATTCCAACCAGGCCACAGGAACGGCCACAGTAGGTTGTGGTTTGATTGTAAAAATTGATCTTTGATATTTAAGGTTATTAAAGTAGTGGAGACGGAAATGTTGTGGTTTGATTGTAAAAATTGATCTTTGATATTAGCACCTCAAATAACAGTAGCCATAAGCGGGTTGTGGTTTGATTGTAAAAATTGATCTTTGATATTCGGTGTGGGCCCGACAAGAGTCAACATAGAGTTGTGGTTTGATTGTAAAAATTGATCTTTGATATTTCTAACACACGCTATAGCCCATACCCTTCGGTTGTGGTTTGATTGTAAAAATTGATCTTTGATATTCCAACCAGGCCACAGGAACGGCCACAGTAGGTTGTGGTTTGATTGTAAAAATTGATCTTTGATATTTAAGGTTATTAAAGTAGTGGAGACGGAAATGTTGTGGTTTGATTGTAAAAATTGATCTTTGATATTCCGGAATGTCTGTCTTTGAGGCAGCTCCTTGTTGTGGTTTGATTGTAAAAATTGATCTTTGATATTTGTTGGTGTGACACTTAACGAGCCCCAGAGGTTGTGGTTTGATTGTAAAAATTGATCTTTGATATTATGTCCTTTCTTCTCATTTGCTTTTAAGTTGTTGTGGTTTGATTGTAAAAATTGATCTTTGATATTGGGATTTCGCTGCCGAGGAATGGGCCAGAGTTGTGGTTTGATTGTAAAAATTGATCTTTGATATTATCAGCCCAGCCGCCTGTTATCAAGCCTGTGTTGTGGTTTGATTGTAAAAATTGATCTTTGATATTCGGCAGTTTGAACTGCGCACGGCAGGCGTGGTTGTGGTTTGATTGTAAAAATTGATCTTTGATATTTGAAATTAGAGCTAAGAACAGCCAGGAGCAGTTGTGGTTTGATTGTAAAAATTGATCTTTGATATTGAGCCACGTTGTTTAGCTTGTCGTTACCCAGTTGTGGTTTGATTGTAAAAATTGATCTTTGATATTAGTACAACGGAATAAAAACGCCACCAAACAGTTGTGGTTTGATTGTAAAAATTGATCTTTGATATTTTTGCGTGTTTTAGTATGAGGAGAAACGAAGTTGTGGTTTGATTGTAAAAATTGATCTTTGATATTAACAAGGAAATGAGAATAAGAAGAAAAGTGTTGTGGTTTGATTGTAAAAATTGATCTTTGATATTGACCAACAGTTCTATAATTGTTCTGCAAAGGTTGTGGTTTGATTGTAAAAATTGATCTTTGATATTCGAAAGCTCTCGTTATAACTGCCATTTGCAGTTGTGGTTTGATTGTAAAAATTGATCTTTGATATTCGCTTCCAGGAGCGCATACGGATGATCAGGGTTGTGGTTTGATTGTAAAAATTGATCTTTGATATTTTGACGCCAAAATAGTGGCTGATAAGGTAGGTTGTGGTTTGATTGTAAAAATTGATCTTTGATATTGACGTTCCAAGCGAAAAGCCAGGCGCAAAAGTTGTGGTTTGATTGTAAAAATTGATCTTTGATATTAGTGCCACTTATGCAATAAAGCTTTTAAAGGTTGTGGTTTGATTGTAAAAATTGATCTTTGATATTACAGCGCCTGATAATCGCTTGTATATCATTGAATTGGAAAGAAATATCAAAGTATTTAACGGCAGTATTGCATTGGGAAAGCCTTTGCTGCTGCCGTTTTTTTAGTCCCAAACCTTCAAGGTTTTTTTCTTGAACCTTGAAGGTTTTTGTGGAAGGAGACATGAAACCTTCAAGGTTTTTCGAGTTGAGGATGTTTGTCATGCGGGTGTTAAACCTTGAAGGTTTTTTCGTGATCCTTGAAGGTTTTTTTGGGTTAAAACAACTCCAACTGCTTAGGCCCTTCGGGCAATGGATCGGTTTTTTTGCCCCAAAAATTCATAATAGTGCCATATTGTTTGTCGGTGATTTCCATAATGCTCACCTGTCCTTTGCTGGGGACAAAGGATTTTACCCGCTTGATATGAACAGCCGAGCTTTCTCGGCTGGCGCAATGCCTGGAATATACACTGTATTGCATCATGGTAAAACCGTCAGCCATTAGTTTTTTCCTGAAACCGGAAGCGTTTTTGCGCTCGGTCTTGGTATTGGTAGGCAAATCGAAAAATACAAATAGCCACATAATATGATAAGCGTTTAGTCTGCTGTGTCGCATAATTTTTACTTTGAACCAAACTCTGACAGGGTTTTTTGAACCCTATCAGAGTTGAAGTCTCCCCTTGTCAGAGTTGAGGGTATTTCATTTTTTTGCTCTCTCCCTTAAATACCTTTGCCAGCGAGGCTGTGGTTTCAGAAAGAGCCACCATAAGTGGCCTTTTATTCTTTCCCATTTGCACATCCGCACTGAGCAACTCCAATAGACAAGCTTTTGAATCCTGCTTGAGATCTTCACAGTCCATTTCGTTTTCCAGCATATCCTTTACCTGTAAATCCACTATTGGGCGATAGGGCTCCATAATATCATCTGCCAGGCAATAGGCGTTGTATTTATTGCGATGGTGGATACCGAGGATAGGGAGGAGGCCTGAGCCTGATAGTGCTCTTGCAGTTGCAGCCCTGATAATAGCATAGCCGTAATTCAATGCCGGGTTGGGGCTTTCCCCAAAGCGTTCTCGCGCGAAATCCCTTCCAAAGAACAAAGGCCAATACCTTCGGGCTGCCTCGCCTTCCCTGTTGGTGACATCTCCGCTTTTTACGTTTTTGGCGATGTGCAGTAGGGCTTCGTTTCCAAGCCCAACTTTTCCAAAGTTCTCAACTTTGGAAAAGTTTGCCAAGTCCAGGGCTGCTGCCTGATTCCTAATTTTAGCTTTAATGGTCTGCTGCCAGATTTGTTTTTTCAAAGGCTCACTGGCGTTGAGCTGATAGCGAAAGGTTTCTGTTTGTACGGTATTGGCATTGAGGTTGAGCAGCATAGAAACAGGTAGGTATTTGTTATTGCAAAATACCACTGCTGTATTGTTTTCTGATAGCAATTGCATCGCGCTTTGGGTAAAGGTGATCTGTGGGTGTTCCAATACAACAAAGCCCAGGTCTTCTATGGGCACTGTTCTGGACGTTCCGTTTCCTTTTGTATTTACCACCAGTTGATTGCTTGTTGTGCTGAGGTGGTACGGATTGCTGAAGAGTAAGGTGCGTTTGAGCATGGTTTGGTGTTTTTGGTTCAAACCTTCAAGGTTTTTTTGAAACCTTGAAGGTTTTTAAAATGTGGGTTACGTAAACTTCAAATCTATTCCTGTTAAATTTGGAGGCTCTGTATGGCAGTGGATGAAATTTTCCAGGCCTCCAAAGCTGTCAAGTACTTCTTCTTTTTTGATCAGTGAGTCTTTGTTGCTGATGATGGCATTGTAAGAGGAAAACTTCCATTCATCAGGAGTTTTGCAAAGGCCTGCTTCAACGGGATTGTAGTGGGTATAGTGGATGGCTTTGCAAAAATATTGGTCGGTGATGATGGGGTTTCTTTTGAAGGTGTGCATAAATAAACTGCCTTTACGGTTTTGCTGATTGTTAAAGGCTTTGGTATAGGCGTTAAAAAAGTTGCTGAATTGTTGCGATACCAAACCTTCAAGGTTTTTGAAACCTTGAAGGTTTTTCGAGGTTCGGAACTCTGTCAGGGTTGTTTCTGAATCTTGATTTTCCATAGCTTGGAACTTTGGAAAAGTTTTGGGATTCTTTTTGATGTATGTTTCTATATCCTCGGTTTTTTTAATTTTCACCACAAAATGAAAATGATTGGGCATCAGGCAATAAGTGTAGGTATCTGCAATAGGGTAGATGTGTGTTTTATATTTTCTTAGGAAGTATCTATAGTTGTCATCTGAAAGAAAGCAGCTTTCATTGCCATTGGCCCGGTTAAAGATATGGTATCTTTTTTTAGGTTCTAATTCTATGATTTTGTTACTCATAGCAATTACATTAATTTATATAAAGCTATGAAATAAAAATCAATAAATATTTGTGCTTTGGTTTAGCTAACCCTGACAGGGTTTTTTCTCCTGTCAGGGGTGGGATGCTCATAATTCTCATAGATTTTTACGAGCTTAAAGGGCAAATCCAAATTTTTGGGCAAGATTAATCCGCTTGCCCCCAAGCCAATACTCTTAAGAAATTCTGAGCGGTTCATGGATTACACTTTAACTATATCACCAGTAGTTGTAAGTTTAAATTCAAACCCTTCAATTAACAAAGTCATTTTTAATGGACTCAAAAGTAACTTGGGAATAGGTAGTTGCTCGAAGTCGACACTTGATTCTCCATTTGTTAGAGATGCTGGTGGTTTTACCCCAAATTCATTTTCATAATCTGTTTTTAATTGATCATCGTTGCGTGCCTCCTGGTGATATTGTAAAGTGATTCTACCATCTTTATTGGTTTTTCTAACAAAGTAGAGTCGTTTTCGCTTTTCTTCTTTTTTCAAATCCCATAATTCTTCCGGATGATTTTCATATAATAGTACTAAAGTATTGGGTTTAAGAAAGCCTTTTATATTCATTCCATTTTTATCTGGAATTAGAGGATGGTTTTTTCTGTATATTTTATTACTTTCTTTAAAATAATCAATTGCATCAATTAGCCTAACACTTAAAGCAGCCCTCTTAGTTTGATCATTATTTTCATAGATTGCCAAACAATAATTCCTTTCGTTTTGAGCATAAATCCATTTTTTGTGGGGATGTTTTTCAGTACCATCAATATTTTTAGCCTTATCTCTATGTTGTTTAAATTCGGGAAGAGGTTCAGATAAATGAGCTTTTATTCTAACTTTCTTAATTGGAGTAAAAATATTTTTACCTTTCTTGGGAGGTATTATATACAGCTCATTTTCTATTTGATGCTTGAGTTTTTTGATTTGAGTCTTTAAGATAGCTTCTTGTTCATTCTCAGCTTTTTTCAGTTCCTTGTTTAAGGATTCTATTTCTTTTTTCAGTGATTTTTCTTGAACCCTACCTTTTTTAGAAATTTCTTTTATTGTTGGATCTATAATCTTATCCAGATCGCTATCACTTAGATCTGAGAGTTTCTTTCTTACTACATATTTTACCTCATCATTTCCTTTTTTATCAGTTTTCAAAACAAATGATCCATCGTCATTTCTCAATGGTTTACCAGTTTTATCGTCTATTTCAGGTAATTTAATAGCTCCATAAAAAGTATCTTGGTGTAGGCTACCTCTCGCAGTATCACCTTGCTGATAGATTGGAATTCTATTGCCCTTCTTATCTAGCTTGTAAATGATTTTACCGTTTGCATCTTTGGCAGGTTTTTTATTATCCTTTTCGTCTCTAATAAAGTTTCCTTGACTGTCTTTTTGATATTCCACAAGGTATTGGATTCTACCTCGCTTCCTTAATTTCTTTTTTGTTTGTTTGGGGACATTGTCTTTATGTGCATGTACTATCAAAACTTCATTTTGAAGATTAAGCACATCTTCAGTAAAGGTTGACCAAGGCTTTAGATGACTGAATTTATTTTTGACATCATATTTGCTTTCTTCTTCAGCTTTTCGCCATTCTTCGGCAAAAGCATCATATTTATCTTTGGTCATACAAGCTACTGTAACTGCATCCATGCAATGGTGAATATGGTTCGCTCTTGATTTTTTCTCGTACTCTTTTTGGATTCCCCATGCTTTTCTAAATTCTGAAACTGCTACCCCATTAACTACACGTACATTACTGTTATCACTATGCGTTCTGAACAAACAGCTAAGGTAATTACGGGCAAATCTTGTGATTAATCCTGTATCGGTAGTTTGACTGTTTTTGAAACCCTCGGGTACTTGCTTCATGATAAATCTTTCATGCTTGCCTTTCAAATAGTTCCTTTCAAACGTAAGGACATGTCTTTTGACTATAGCCCTATTTTTTGCCTCTATATCTGTGATATTACTGGCATTTATCTTTTTGATTTGATTGTCAAGATCATTGTATTTTTTCTCCCAATGCTCGATTCTTTGTAGGATATCTGAATGATTATCTAACTCAGATGGAATTTGATTTTTCTTTTCTTCACGGTTGAATTTTTTTGAACAGAGTGTTTTGTTCATCATTGAGTTGTCCCATGACCTGCTTCTTGGAATGGTATGTTCTATATCATATTTTGGATCTGGGCCAACAATGTCGCAGATAGAAATATTTGTGCTATTCAATTCGTATATTTCTTTTTTACCTTGCTCTTCCCACAGTAAATATCTCAGCACATCATCTTCTGAAGGCTCAATTTCTTTACCAGACTCAGCCTTGTATAGTTTTTTGATCTCAGTTACTGCATTTTCTCTCTTGTTTCTAAGTTCATCCTGCCATTCTTTCCAGGCCTTCCTTTTATTGATGTCATTTACTTCCCTTGCCAGTTCTATATGAATTCTTGTTTTTGGTTCAATTACCCCATTTAGCAACAGTTCGTTAATTAATTTCCTGAGTTGATGCATGGCGCGCATCAAAATGGGATTTTTGATAGATTCGCTTTTAGGAAGTGGCAGCAGTTTCAGTGCTTCGCCTTTCACCAAAATTTCATTTCCATTTTTATCTTTTGCAGCAACTGGCTTAAAGCTTTCTAAATCAGATGGATGGTATAGGTTTTTGATTGTTTTTTCATGTTCCTCTTTTTTGGCTCCTTTAACAAAATCATTGTCCAACAAAAAATCTTTGACACTATCATCTATTCTTTTGATTTTTAAAAAAGCATCTTTTGAGTTGATTTTTTTCATTTGCTTTTTCAGTTGTTCAAAAGCATCGTTCAGTAATTCATCTTTGTTTTCTCTTTCAGCCCAGAATTTTTTACCAAAAATTGAACTGAGTTTTTCTTCTAAATCTTTTCTGAAATATTCTTCAGCTTCATCTGAAATCTCTGCTTTAGTTTCAGGTGTTTTGTAGGTTTTGATTAGTGAATTGACAGCCAATTGTTTTTTTACTTCTAAATTGTGGTTGTCCAGTACTGACCCTATGCCTGCTTCTATAGCAGATCTGCTTTCCGCATCTTTCCAGTACTTTTCTTTGATTACTTTTCCCAAATTGGCCATAAAAACAGCATGGGAATATTTAAGTCCTTTTTTCAGCCAAGGAAGTATATTGCTGATTGCTTTGAGGCTTAAGCTGGCATATCCTTGTGACAATGGTATTTTGCAAAACTTTTGCGCTTCTATTTTACTAAGCCCTATATTATTGATAGCAAAGTCTTTTAGCTTTTTTTCATCTTCATATGTGAACAAAATGTGCCATAAATCTTTGTAGTCCACATTTCTTGTTACGGTGTTCCCTTTATCATCAAGGGTCTGATAAGTGTATGTTTTGGTTTTCCAATCTTCACCTAAAATTTTCTTGAAAGCTGCTGATACAGGGCTGCCTGATATTGTAGTGTTTAGTTTGTAGTTTATCACGTAAGGAAACCCTTTTGCCTCGCTGTCTTTGTAGTATAGCGGAGTAACTCCTTTTGGGAAAAGTTCATTTGCAAGGTCTTGCATCTTAAAAGTGCTTCTTTGCAAGTAAAACCTTGGAATAATCTTTTCAATTTCATCTTCATTTAGCCTTCTTAAACTTTCATCTTCGGCAGTTTTGATTTTAATATTGTTGATGAATGACCACATTCTGAATTCTTCAAATTCCGGTCTTGAAATTGGACATCTTGGTTTATTGTTTTCAAAAGTACACTTGCCTACTAAGCCTTTTTGGGATTTTAGTGGGCGCTGAAAAAATAAAGCTTTGTATAAGGCTATTTTTAGATTCTTAGGTATGCTTTGCGTTTCACAAATTCTATTGAATTCTTCCTCATAATGATTTTCCCTATCAGTGTATAGCGTTCTGATTTTATTCTTTATGTCATTTCTATTTCCTTGATATAAATACCAAAAATATTGACCTAAAGTATCACATTTGGCTTCTTTGATTTTTTCGCTCAGTTCTTTTATACCTTTTTTTACAGCTCCAAGATTTTCAGGTCTGTTGATATATCTGTCAATTTCAATTTTAATGGAATTGAAATCATTGTAATCCTTTCCTTTTACTTTATTGGCAACTACTTTTTTAGCATAATTTAGAATGCTTTTTATTTTTTGTTGCGTGTTATCTAAATCATCGTTTTTCTTTCCATTTAATTCATAACCTTCCAAAAACTTTTCTATTTCAATGTGTAACTCAGAAGTATTAGTGGATTCATCAATGATAAGTTGAAACTGATCTTTGAAATCTGAGATAGCATTTTCATCTGATTGCTCTAATCGATTGCTTTTGAATCCTCTGCGCTGAGCCATGTGGTAAATTGCTCTGCCTAACTCATGTTTAAGTGTTTGCTTGTTTTCCCAATCATATTTATTCCGTGAAAACTTGTCTCTAAATTGATATGGATTTTTATTGATCTTATCATCTGTTTTAAGCCAATTTAGAAAGTCTTCATTTTCAGGATACTTCTTGAAACCAGAGCTTTTCCATAATTCTACATCATCAATTGATAGGGGGCACATTCCATTTTTTACAAGCACTAAAAGAGTTTCATATTTCCTGAGTTTTCTCCTAAACTTTAATCTTCTAGCACTTCTAAAACCAGTACGCTCTGAAGCGCGGGATTTCATACTTCCGGTTTTGGCTTCAATATTTACACCTTCTGGAAAAATGATTACTCCTTTTGTAGGTTGTCCATTTTCTTTCGCAAGATTAAGTTCACCATCTTCACGTTCCACCACAGCCCATCCAATACTGTTTGTTCCCAAGTCTAATCCAAGAATTTTGCTCATAATTTTTTATTTAGTATTTTCACTTTACAATCTTATCACAATAAGGCTATATGCCGTAGGTTTTAACCTTTAACCCCGCTTCGGTGGGGTTTTCTTTTTCTAAAGCATCTGTTAATTGAAAATCAACTTCAAATTTTAGTAAAAAGGGGAAGTATCTATCACTTTACAGGGATGAAGTAAATATATGAAAATTATTCTTTTAGTTGTCAGATAATGCAGAATAAAACCAAGAGCAAACCACAAAAATGATGAGAAAACCTTCAAGGTTTCCAAAACCTTGAAGGTTTAGCAGTTTATTTTGATACAACCCGATTTCTCATGATCATCTGCCTTTGCAGCAGGCAAGCTTAATGACCTTGTTTCCGTAAATATCATTCAAAAACGCCAACCCGCGTGAGGGATAGTAGCGAAAAGCCCACAGCGAGGTACGAGCGAGGACTTGTAGCGGATAGCCCGACCCGAAGGGGCACGCCCTGGTTTATTTGGGCATTTTTTTATTTGGTTATTTGATTATTTCAGGGGCTGAGTGGGAAAAATCCAAGATTCTATTCCCCATAAAACAACTTACCCGCAGCAGCTTTTTTTGCCAGTACATCGGCTGGCTTAAAGCGTTCGCCATATTTGCTTTTTAGGTCGTTTAGAATTTCCACTGCTTTTCTGGGGTTCAATGCATCCACATAGCGGAAGGGGCCGCCACGGAAAGGCGGGAAGCCCAGGCCAAAGACCGCTCCGATATCGCCATCCAAAGGAGAGCTGATAATGCCTTCTTCCAGACAGATCAATGCCTCATTAACCATAGCAAAGCCGAGGCGCAGTTGTACTTCTGTTTCATCGAATTTTTTGCGCTCTGTGCCGCCAAAGAACTGGTACATCTCGGGGTTGATTTCCCCGCTTTTCTTTTTGCCATTTTCATCGTACTGGTAAAAGCCTTTTTTGTTTTTGCGGCCTGAATATCCGGCATCGTTCATTTTGATCAGTACATCACTGGTTTTGGCTCCGGGGCGCTGTTTGTAATGCTCGATCAATTCGCCCTTCATGATTTTGGCGCCCACATCTATGCCCACTTCATCGATCAATGTGACCGGCCCCACCGGGTAGCCGAATTTCTTCAGCGCGCGGTCCACAAACAGGGCATCGGCTCCTTCTTCCAGCACCAGCAGGCATTCATTGAACATGGTGGCCAATATGCGTGTGGTGTAAAACCCGGGGCCGTCATTGACCACTATGCAGGTTTTGCCCTGGCGTTTGCCCAGTTCGTAGGCGGTGGCCACTACCCAGTCTGCCGTTTTTTCGTAGCGGATGATTTCCAGCAAAGGCATTTTGGGAACAGGGGAGAAGTAGTGCATGCCCACGACCAGTTCCGGTCTTTTGGCCTCTTTGGCAATGGAGGCAATGGGCAGGGCAGAGGTGTTGGAAGCAAAAATGCAATCTTCACGGGTAGCGGATTCCGTTTCTGCCAGGATTTTTCTTTTCAGGTTGATGTCTTCGAATACCGCCTCAATTACAATATCGGCACGCTCGAAGTTGGAATAATCCGTTTGGCCGTGAATGCGATCGACAACAGCATCGGCCTCGGGTTTGCTCATTATTTTTTTGCGGACTTTTTGCTCCATGCTTTTCCAGATATTGGCTTTGGCAGTGGCAATGCCTTCCATTTTCAGATCCTTGAGCAGCACTTTGATGTCTTTGTTGGCACTGACTTCGGCAATGCCTTCGCCCATAAATCCGGCACCGAGCATGGCTAGGGTGTTTACTTGGCGAGCACCTTCCCAGGGATTTTTCTTTTTCTCGGTCATGCCAAAGAAAATATTGATCAACTGCCGGCTTTCGGGCGTGAGAATCAGTTCTTCGAACAATTTGGCCTCGGCATCAAATCCGGCTTTTCGGCCTTTTTCCATGCCGGTTTTTACGCATTCCAAAATTTTAAAAGGAGCGGGGTAGTTGCCCTGCGTTTGCTTCATGACCATTTCCCCTGCTTTTTTATAAATGATATTGCGGGTAATGGGATTGCTTTCCAGTAATTTTTCGGGCAATTTTCGGCTGTCCTTTCTTTTGATCGGTTTTTTGCAAAGCTCCAGCGCAAATTCACAGGCTGCGCGGTGCAGGGCTTCCTTGTGTATCAGGCGATCTACCAGCCCCATTCTTTTGGCCGGTTTGGCAAAAATATTTTTCCCGGTCAGCATCATGTCCAGGGCTTTTTGAATACCAACCAATCGAGGTAAGCGCTGGGTGCCACCACCACCCGGCAATAGACCGAGCTGAACTTCGGGCAGCGCCATTTTTGTGGATTTATCATCGCTGGCCATGCGCGCTGTGCAGGCCAATGTTATTTCCAGTCCGGCACCCAGGCAGGAGCCGTGAATGGCAGCAACAATAGGTTTTTTGGAGTCTTCCATTTCCTGCAAAATACGGTGTCCCTGACGGGTGATGGGCTCAAAATCCCCGGGTTTTTTTACTTGCTTAAAAGCATCGATATCAGCCCCGGCAATGAAATCTTTCTTTTTGCTGATCAAAACTATTGCCTTGACTTTAGCATCATTTTTTAAATCGCTGATAATGCCGTCAAATAGCTCAATGACTTCTGGCGAAATCTTGTTGACTTTTTCATCCTTTTGATCGAGCCAAACGGTTGCGACACCATTGTCAGCTATGTCGATTGATACGAAATCTTGTCTTTCCATAATTGTTTTTTAAATGCTAAATTCTAATATCTAAATGCTAAACAAATTCAAAATCAAAAATTCAAATGCTTTAAACTTTTCCTGTTTTGATATTGAGTATTTGAAATTTATTATTGTTTAGTATTTAGAGTTTTATGATTAGGGTTTGACAATTTACTGTGATTTTGTGACGATTGCACCAAATATCTTGGTTAATTCAATCGACTCTTTAATCAATGTCATTCTTTCTTCTTCTAATTCTTTGTCGTTGTTAGTATCCACTAACTTTAGAAAAAAAGTACTTTCTTTTGCCTCTTTCCTACATATTTTAATACGCATTAGAAAATCCTTTTTGCTCAAAGCTTCGTTTGCTTCAATATAGTTTGCGCCTTGAGATCCTGATGCTTTTACCAACTGCCTAATATCCTCAACGTTTTCAATTGTCCTTGGAAGTTTTTTCGTGAATGCCCTTACATTTTTAGCAAACAGAAAAGTACGCTCTTCTAAATCGAAGAATTTCTTTTTCTTAGGACTGTTTGGTAAATTTTCCATTATAAAATTGAGTATTGTTTAGGATTTAGTGCTTAGTGCTTAGAATTTTATTCGGGGTATTTTTCCAAAATCATTGCATGCCCATGTGCTCCGGCAGCGCAGGCAGCCAGTAGGGCGTATTTTCCATTTTCTTCTATCAAGCGATTGGCAGCGGTGGTTACAAGCCGTACTCCCGTTGCACCAAATGGATGCCCAATGGAAAGTGATCCACCCCAAAGATTGAATTTGTCCATTGGAATTTCACCCACGGCTTTGTCCCTGCCCAGGTTTTCCTTGGCAAAAGTATCAGAAGCCAGGCATTTTAGATTGCTCATAATTTGTCCGGCAAAAGCTTCGTGAAATTCAAAAACATCAATATCAGAAAGCTGCAGATTGGTTTTTTTAAGCAACTTAGAAGTGGCATATGTTGGGCCGAGCAAGAGTTCGTCATCCAATCGCTGTGCTGAAAAACAGAAATCATGCACATAGGCTTTGGGTTTGAGTCCCAATTCCTTGGCTTTTTCCTCGGTCATAAATAGTCCTGCTGTTGCACCATCGGTTAAGAAAGATGAATTGGCCGCAGTAAGTGTTCCATGTGGTTTTGAAAAAGCGGGTTTCAGTTTGCTGATTTTTTCTACCGTAGTATCACCACGCACGCCATTGTCTTCCGTAATGGCTTTGAATTTCGGGGAAATTTCTACAGGTACGATTTCCCTGGCCAGCTTGTCTTTGTTTTTTCCTGCCAACTGATGCGAACGGGCGGCAAATTCATCCTGTTCCTCCCTGCTGACTTCAAGACGGTCGGCCATCAACTGACAATCCTGCCCCATAGTGCGACCGGTAATAAACTCGGCAACCTGTGGTGCATCGGGCACAAAATCTCCGGGACGCAGCGACAAGACAAATTTTAAAATATCGCCAGGGCCTTTAAGCTTTTGTGCGGCCATTAATTTTTTGCGCATTTTCTTCTTAAATTGAATGGGAACATCGCTTACATTGTCTGTTCCCCCGGCTATAAAAACGTCAGCCTGTCCGTTCATTACTGCATTGATGCCACTTGCCACCGCCTGATTGGCAGAAATACAGGCCTGGGTTACGGTATGGCAGGGCACATGTGTGGGAACGCCTGCTGTGAGAGCAGATTCGCGCGCCACATTGCTGGTTCTTACATTGGAAATCACCGTTCCCATAATTACGGTGTCAATAATATTGGGATCTATGCCCGTTTTGTGCAATAGCCCTTTAATGGCGAATTTGCCCAGCTCATAGGACATTAGGTCTTGGTAATCTGTGTTAGAGCGCAGAAATGGTGTACGCACTCCATCTATAAATACTACTTTTTTACTCATGGCTTTGTATTTTATAATTTTATTGTATGATTATTCTTCTGCTTGCTTGTAAACTACTTTCACATCATATACCGAACTTGCTTTCTTTAATGGAGCAGGTTTGTAATAGTGATATATTAGCAGTGAATCTCCTTCCCATTTAACTTCAATAGGGCGAAGGTCTTCGCTTACATAGACATTACTTTCTTTATTTCCCAGGGCTTCATCTTTATTAAAAACAATTACTTCATTTGTCAGGATTTCTTCTTTACAGATGCGATAACCGGAAGTAATATTATATGCTTTATCCGGGGAGGAAAAGATTCTTTTCATTTCGAAAGCGCAGGATGGATCTGCTTCAATTTTTTGTTTCAACTCTTCGTATTTTTCTGTTTGAACTTCTTTGTTTTCAATTGAATTGCAGGCATTAAACACAATAAGAGCAAGTAAGGACAGAAAATAAAATTTCATCTTTTGATTTTTTAAAGTTTAGAAGTTTCCAAATATAAGGAATAAAGATGGAGTTGATAATTAGAAATCACTACTTAGATTGTTTCGTCCTGGCCAAAATCGAACCATAAAACTACCAAACCATCTAAAGTCACATCCCCGAAGTGAAAAGCAAGTCTATATTGGTGTATTTGATATTGAAGCGTTCTGAAAGGTGTTTGTTGGTCAGGCAGCCTTTGTAGATATAAATGCCATTTCTGGAAACCACATCATAGTGCAGTGATTTGTCAATTCCACCGAGTTCTACAGCTTTGAGCAAACGCGAAGTTAGTACATTGCTCATGGCATAAGAAGCAGTACGTGCCACGCGCGAAGCAATATTTGGGACACAGTAATGAATGACATCGTATTTTTTGAAAGTAGGGTTTTGATGACTGGTCACTTCAGAGGTTTCAAATATACCACCCTGATCTATGCTTACATCTACAATTACTGCCCCTGCTTTCATGTTAGAGACCATTTCTTCTGTAACAATTAACGGTGATCGCCCCGACTCGGAATGTATAGCGCCAATTACTACATCGGCAGTTTCCAGTTCTTTGGCCAGGATATTAGGGAAAAGACTGCAAGTGTATATTCTTTGCCCTACATTGTTTTGCAGGCGCATGAGTTTATAGATATTATTGTCAAATACTTTTACATTGGCACCAAGTCCCAGTGCTGTATTTACGGCAAATTCCCCTACTACACCAGCCCCTAAAACAACAACTTTTGCAGGTGGCACACCAGATATCCCGCCCAGTAGTACACCCTGTCCGTTTCTGGTATTACTCAAGAGTTCTGCAGCAAGCAACATCACAGAGCTACCGGCAATTTCACTCATAGAGCGCACAAAAGGGAAAGTTCCCGATTCGTCTTTGATGTATTCCAGTGCCAGTGCAGTAATTTTTTTACGCATCAGATGTGGAATAAAATTTTCTTTGATTGTGGGCAAATGCAGGGGAGAGATTAAAATCTGGTGGTATTTTAGCAAATCGACTTCATCTTCACTGGGCGGGGCTACCTTTAAGATAATTTCTGCTTCAAATATTTTTTTGGGATCGTAAGCGATTTCTCCGCCCACTTCTGTATAATCTCTATCGGTAAAATTGGAGCCGCTTCCTGCTTTACTTTCTATCATTACCCGATGCCCGTGGCTCACAAGTATTTCTACTGATTCGGGAGTTAATGCTATGCGTTTTTCCTGGAAGGATTTTTCGTTGGGAATGCCAATAAATAATTTTTCTTCCCCTTTGTCAATTTTTGCGGGAGATTCCTGGGTAGATAGTCCAAACTGGACTTCATAACCGGAAAAGGAGGAAGGTTTTTTCTCACTCATTGTGAATTATTTTAACATTGCGTTCCAGTGCATTTCGTTTTGTAAAGTAAAGCGAAACAGCCTTTTGGGGAAACAGAAATTCAAGCATTTCAGGCCACTCTACAAATACAAAGGCATTTTCATTGTAAAAATATGATTCTATATCTATATCCAGTGCCTCTTCCGGATTTTTTAATCGATAAAGGTCAATATGAAAAATTTTTTCCTTCTTCATTCCGGGAGGCAAACTGTATTCATTAACAAGTGCGTAAGTAGGGCTGGAAAATGTATCCTTAGATCCCAACAACATACAGATGCTTTTGATCATGGTGGTTTTTCCGCTGCCTACTTCACCGTAAAATGCAAAAAAATATCTGTTTTTACAAAGCTCCAATACCTTATTTGCAGTGTATTCAATTTTATTAAGCGTATAATTTAATTCCAAAGGAGCCATGTTTGAATTATGCGTAAAATTAAACTCTAAGAAGAAGGCAAAATTATGTAAAACCAATAAGTCCCCAAGCTTAGAAAGCAAAATAAAGCTTGGAGGAAAAACACTTAGCTATTTAAATATAAATTGTAAAACCACAAAGATTCTGTGTTAATAACCAAGAGTATTTTTAATTAATTTTGATTTTGA
>JBBDNB010000048.1:203121-244525 GCA_040877935.1 Chitinophagales bacterium | reverse complement strand
GGAAAATTAGCAGCAGCTTTTGTTTCTCTCATTTTTTAACCCTTGATTCGCATTACAAATATACAAAGAACTATAGGTTAAATTTATCTTCAGCTTTTACGCGAAACTTTAAAATTCATGGCATTATACTTTTGCCGCAAACAAGCGATAGCGGTTCTTGTGTATAAACCGAATGTCGGGCGTTCACTATGTTGCAAATGCCAGGCGGGAAATGAGCGCGAATTTTAACTCCTACTTCGCATCCTTCTTCAGCATTCCAGGTGTTTTACCGTATTTGTCCCTAAAGCATTTCACAAAATAAGAGGCACTTCCAAAGCCAGCTTTAAAAGCTACTTCATTTACATTATCAGTGCCGTTTTCCAGCATTTTAGAGGCAATATTCAGGCGGTACATCAGCATGACTTTATTGATGGATAGATTGCAAATTGGCTTTAATTTCCGATTTAGATGAACCCTGCTGTAACCAATTTCCTTGGCAAGTGCTTCTGCTGAGAAGTCGGGATTTTCCAAATGAAGGTCTATCGTTTGAAAGACTTTCTCCAGTAAGACTTTTTCCGAAGGATTGGCAGCTTCCAATATTGCTTCCACCTCATTTTTCGCCCCATCACTTTTATCTACTTCTGCGATTAGCGGCTCAGGAACAATTGCTGCTTTAACCAAATTTTCAGAGCTTTCAAGCGCATCGTGCTTCCTCAGAAACAAATCATAAAAAAGAATTCCAGAGAAAAAAAGCAGCCCCAACTGAAAACTCAGGTGTAAATATGCATGATAAAAATTTGGTTCTAAAGCGCTGATTGCTACAACTACAATACCGCCAATCATTGCTGTTACGGCTAGGGTATGCAATTTTCTTTTCTCTTTATCGCTGCGAATTTTCCATATAAAAAAATAGATGCTTGTGCACATCCAAAGTAAAATCATAAAATAGCGAATTTGAAAAGAGACAGGGCTGTCAGGGTATAAAAGGATAATGGAATGTGTGAACATTCCTGAAAAAATTGAAAGACCGAGATAAGCTCGATAATATTTGGGTTTTTTGTTTTTTAGTTCAAAATATTCAGATAGAAATAAAAAGCCGAACAGTACGATACCCGTGAGAATGAGCTCCCCAAATTCAAAAAAGTTGTTGTGAAACTTGTAAAAGTATAAATCATCCAAAAAGCCATGGAAATAAGGAAAGTACAAACCCAGTGATAAAATAAACAGTGCAAAATAGGGGTGCAGTATTTTTTTGGAAATTAACCCTATGATAAAACCCGCAATACACATGAGCAAGAAGAGTCCCAAATAAAAAGCTTGGGCAGAAAAAGTGAACAAGCGTTGATTGTTTAGTTTTGAAAAAGTGTGTATTTCAAGCAAAGTAAGTGCCGAAATCTTTGTTTGCTTTTTTACCAATTGCCGAATTACGATTTCTGTTGTTTCTCCTGCTTTTATATTAAGCGGAATATAGTTTTGGTTGGAGTGCAGGAATTTTTGTGGGGGAGGGATATTTTTTCCAGATTTTAATTTTTGATCAAGCTCATTTTCGCTAATGATATACACTTCAATATCATCCGCTTTATTGCTGAATTGAATGTACTTTTCAATGGCTTGCTCCTCCCGATTTTCAAAACGAATAACTGACCATAATGCAGCATAGGGAGGAAGTACACTATCGCTTTTTGCCTTTTCAAGTTTTCCCATACCGTTTAGCAAAAGCTCAGATGCCTGATATTCAGCATAGGAATCAACCCAGGAGAAATCTTTTAAATCCAGGACAAAGGACGAATCCGGACTTTCCGAGAATATATGCAAGTAGGCTGCGGATAAATTTTCATTGGCAAATATTTCAGGCTTAAGAATAAATACAAACAGCATTGCCAAAATAAATTTACACTTTGACAAAGCTCTAAACCAAGCTGTTCTTCGCTTAGCTTTTAAATCAGTTTCTGTAAAATTGCCTATCATCTGAATAAAATAATATTAGATGCGTCAATTTTTCTCCGCACACAATTTTATAAATATAGCTATATAAAATTGCTTACTCTTTTAGCAGTAAAAAAATAACCTCCTGAAAAAAGATCCAGGAGGCTATAAAAATAGAATCGCTTTTGTCCTTACTCGATCAATATCTTGGAGTTCTTATTGAGCGCACCATTTTGGGCACTTACATTCAAGATATAAACTCCCGGGCTTAAATCGGGAACATTGAATTTTGTGAATTCCATAGCCAAATTGATATTGTCATGATGTACTTTTCGGCCTGCAATATCCATTAAAGAAATTTCGGCATTTTCAACCAGGGTATTGAAATTTATCATAATTGATTGTCCTGCATTTACCGGATTTGGATAAATATCCAGTGAATTGTCAAAGCTCAATTCGCTCAAAGAGGTTGTTTTAGTCCTTGCTGCATCTGGTCGAAAGCCAACACTTGAAATGCCCGTACCCATTCCATTTACACCCAATCTCATTATAGGTTTTCCATAATCAGGCATATAAAAAAGATAGGCAGAACTGGTAGATGAGGCTCCTTGAGTCAGTTGGAATGCATCCAATAATTGTTGAGGAGCGGGTGAGCCCATTAGAAAATAAGAATCCACTACTGTTTGAACTGATTTAATCAACAAAACATCCAATTCAGAGGAAGGATCTCCATTATCATCCGGTATAATCAATTTACCATATCCAACAACATCCCTATTGTCAGAAATACTTCTAATTCTTTCTCCTGGATCATTCTGAAGCCCGAAGCTGCTTACGGTAAGTGCGAATGGCGTTGTCTCATATCGCGTTCCAGACCAATTCGTCTGATAAGTAGCCGGAAATTCCAGACTATTTACTTCTCCAGTATAGACATCAATATTTTCCGGAAAATAGAGCGTATCATTGGGACTGGATACTGCTTGTAGGGAGTATTCCACAGCATTTGTATGCTTGCCTATTAAACCCCATCCATTTGCTTCGAATTTAAAATATTGAAAGCCCTCGAGAGGAAATCCTTGAAAACTAATGTTTAGTTCTTGTTTGTGATGTGCATTGGGAAAATTCACATCGGCAGAAGCATCAAAATATTCCGATCCAAACATATCTGTGAGCGGAAAGTTGGAATAGTCCCATTGTTGATTGGCGCCTTCTGAAGGCAATGGATTCTGAGGACTGGATACAGAATAAAAAGTATCAATAAAGACAATTGGTCGTGGGAAATTGTCTTGGGTAATTGTTACTTGCCCAAAAGCAAACATGCTTAGAGCAATGCTTAAGATAAAAGTGCTAATTAAATTTTTCATAATTTTTAGGGTTTGGTTTAGAATGGTGTAAAAGTATAATAACACAAACCCTGACTTATATCAAAAAATGTTCTGATTGTATCAAAAAACGAACATTTGCCATAAAAAGACTGTATAACAGGCGTTTCAGTTTATTCTTAGAATGAAGGTAGAGCATAAAGTAGTTGTTACAATTGAAATATTTATTTATGATAATAAACAATATTTAAACTAAGTTTTTGTTATTTTCCAGTTCTAAAAATTCAAAATCCAATATGAACTTTTTCCCCGAAGAACTACAAGAATACTGTGAAAAACACAGCAGCAAAGAAGATGAGGTATTGTACGAGCTCAACCGCAAAACCCATTTGGATGTACTGAAACCCCGCATGTTGTCCGGTCAGCATCAGGGTGTGTTTTTGCAAATGCTATCACATATGATTCAGCCCATACAGATCCTTGAAATCGGCACCTATACCGGCTATTCCGCCATTTGCCTGGCAAAAGGACTAAAGGAAAATGGACAATTGCACACCATAGACATCAATGAGGAATTGAAAGACCTGGCTGCTGAGTATTTCCAAAAAGCTGAATTGGAGAAAAAAATAAAGCAATACACCGGAAATGCGCTGGAAATCATCCCCAAAATAGAGGCCGAATTCGATTTGGTTTTTATTGATGCCGACAAAATCAATTACAGCAATTATTACGATTTAGTATTGCCCAAGCTGAGAAAAGGCGGGTTCATATTGGCCGACAATGTTTTGTGGAGCGGCAAGGTGCTGGAAGCAAATTCCGACAAGGACACCGAAGCACTCAAAGCCTTTAATGAAAAAATCACAAAAGACCCTAAAGTGGAAAATGTATTAGTACCTATTCGAGATGGGGTGATGGTATTGCGTAAGATTTGATTTACCTACCGCTTTTCACCAGCTTAAAAACTTTGAAATGCTCTTCTTGCATCAATTCCACAAAATATATTGCATTGACCAGGTTTTCAATATTGAAATTGAAAGTTCGGTCACTGAGTCCTTGTTTCTCAAGCAACATACGCTCAATTTTATTTCAACTTATTTCCAAATAACTCTATCTCTCAAATTATCTGAATCAAAATCATATGTGGTAATTTGCATAATTTATAGCCTATCCCAACAAACCCTCAACAGACTCAGGCGTGCGCATTCCACTGCTGAGTTTTAGAATAAATACGGCTTTATTCTCCTCCAAAACCTTTTTCATTTCTCCCTGAAGCAGTTTCATCAATGCATCATATTCCCCGAAAATCTGGGTGCTGAGACCATTGGTTTCTATCCGCAAATTGGCATTTTTACTTTTTAGTGATTTTAAAAATTCGACAATCACATCTTTGTAATTTTCGCTCAATGGATAAAGGCTGATTTCGATACTCGCTTCCATGGTTTATAGAAATTTTAGTTTTGTTTTAGAATTTTTGACTCGCAATTGGATTTCAGATCCCATAATCAATGCGCGATTGTCGTCAATATGTCCGGCAGGGCAATTAAAGGCCACCGGGTAATCATAATCCTTGACATAATCGCTGATAATCCTTTCGGCATCCCGGCCAAAAGGAATGGCATTGTCATTCATATCCGTCATTCCGCCAATGATCATTCCCTCTAATTGTTGAAGTTTGCCCGACAATTTTAAGTTCAGCATCATGCGGTCAATATGGTAAAGGTATTCGTCCAAATCCTCCAAAAACAGGATTTTATCCTTGCAATCAATTTCTGCCATTCCGCCTTGCAGACTGTAAATTACACTTAGGTTTCCACCAATCAATTCGGCTTCAATACTTCCGGTTTTGTTCAATGGATGTGCAGGGAAATTGTACTCGGGATAAACGCCCTGAATACTCAGGAAAATGCTGCTCAGTGCTATTGTGGAATTGTCCTTAAAATTTAGGGGCATGGAAGCGTGCATGCTTTGGATGTTCAGCGTTTTATTCAAATGCAAATGCAAAGCAGTAATATCGCTGTAGCCAATGATCCATTTGGGGTTTTGTTTTAAAGCGCTAAAATCTACCTTATCGAGTAGCTGTGCTGTTCCATATCCACCTCTCGCACAAAGTATGGCCTTGATTTCTGGATCATCTATAAAATCCTGAAGGTTTTTTGCCCTTATCGCTTCCGTTCCCGCAAACTGATGATCTTCTGCACCAATGCTTTTGCCCAAAATGGGAACGAACCCAAACTCCTCAATAGTTTTCAATGCAGGAGCCAATTCGCTTTGGGTGATTTTTCGGGCAGTGCTAAGAATGCCGATTTTATCCCCTCTTTCTATTGTTGCCGGTCTTTTTTTGTTTGCTTTAATTTCCACGCTTCGAAGCTAAGGAATTTCTGATTTTTTTGATTGTTGTCAAAAAGAACTTAAATTCAATTTATGAATTGGAAGAACCATATCACATCTGATAAGGACATATTGCTGGGCAAGCCTATTATTAAGGGAACAAGAATTTCAGTTGAGCTTATTTTAGACTTGTTTTCTTCTGGTTGGGATGAAAAAATGATTCTTGAAAGTTATCCTACACTTTCACAAGATGATATTAAGGCTGTTCAGGCAAAAACAGATATTAAAGCAAAGTAACTCTCAACTCTTTTTGCTCTAATCTAGCTCGCATTTGCTATGCTTTGAAATAAAGAAACCTATCCAATAAAGTCAAAATAATTATTGGTATCAATCACTTTAACTTCTGCTTTGTAGGTCTCCACAAACTTTTTAGGGAATTTCACTTTCTTTTTTGGTTTCCACTTAAATTCGTAAGCAGTTATTTTTCCGTCAACTTCCTCTATCCAGTCTATTTCTTGCTGCTGAACGGTTCGCCAAAAATAAGTTTTCGCATAAATTTTATGATACTTCAAATATTTGATTCTTTCACTTATTATAAAGTTTTCCCAAAGTGCCCCCTTGTCTTGTCTAAATTCTAAAGCATTGAAATTTGAAATCAACGCATTGCGCAAACCTGTATCATAAAAATATATTTTCCTATTGGTTTTGATTTCATTTCTTAGATTTCTGCTAAAAGGATTAACCCTATATAAAACGTACGCTTTTTCCAATAAATCTATATAATTACTTACCGTTTCTTTGTTTATGTTTAATATTTGAGAAAGTTCATTATATGATACTTCATTGCCAATTTGTAAGGCTAAAGCTTGTGTTAGCTTTTGCAATACATCGGCTTTTTTAATGCCCGATAGTATCAATATATCTTTATATAAATAGCTATTGATCAAATTTTCTAAAACTTCCCTTTCTTTTCCCAGATGATTGAATAGGTCTGGGTACATGCCATATATTATTCTTTGCTCTAACTGCTTGCTTACTTCAGAAAAACCTATCTCTTTTTCGAGTTCTTGAAATGAAATGGGATATAAATTGTACTCCCATTTTCTGCCTGTTAAAGGCTCATTGATCTCATTGTTCAATTCAAAAGTTGAAGAACCACTTAAAATCAGTTGTACATCTCTAAATTGGTCAATAATAATTTTTGATGTAATGCCAATGTTTTTAATTCTTTGCGCCTCATCAATAAATACGATTTTTTTATCTCCAATCAATCTTCTCAGGTAGCTGGTATTGGGATCGGATAATTGCTGTTGCACCGAAAAATCATCGCCATCCAAAAAAAGATGGTCTTTTTGCTCCAAAATAGCCTTTATTAAAGTTGATTTTCCGACCTGTCTTGGACCAATCAAAACAATAGCCTTACCTTGATTAAATTGCTCCGATAAGGTTTTTTTCAGGATTCTATCTATATTCATCTGTTTAAAATTTATTTTCAGCGGTCAGATGCCTGCCTGCACATGGCCGTTTCGGCAAAGGCAGGGAACTCACAAAACAAAAAAAATTGATCATTCTCATGTGTGTCAATTTTTTTTGTCATGTTCGGTTCATTTCGACTAAATTTCATTTACAAATATAGGAATAATTTTTCTAAAACAGCCAAATATCATGTTTTTTAGACGTTGTAACAGCCAAATATCATAATATTTAGTCGTTACAACAGCCGAATATTAATTTTTGAAGTGTGGAAGAAAGTGACCGTACTAATAAATCTAGGATTTTGTATTTTAGATTAATGTCTGGAAAATATTGGTGTGATGATTTTAGTCATGCGTACAAGACGACAAGTGTCTTGGTAAACAGAAGATTGCCCAACTTTCTTCATTCAGGCAGGGGGACACAGATTGTTAAGTGCCCGATGCATCATTAAAATATACTGCAGTATGAAACTATTATTTGTGTCATTTATATCATCTTTACTAACAATTATTAGTATAGTTTACGTAAATATAATTATTAAAAAAATGATTATTACTATACCTATTGGTTGTAAAGGCTTACTTAAAAAAAACAACATCGTTTTTTTTGAAAAATCGTTCAGAGCAGGATATAAGATTCGATGGCCATTAAGTTGCGATTATTTAATATTTAATTGTAAATGGGATTATCATGAAAATTGGTTTTTTATTAAAAATAAAGTATTTATATCTTATGGATTTAGTTACGCCATAGAGGATCCAGTTTCCTTTTATAAAAATTATAAAACCAATATTTATGACTCACGTGTCATGAATGATGTTGCAGAATACATTCAAAAAATCATCATTGAATCTTATATGCCTCCCCAAAATGAATTAGTGAATTTGCTTAATTATTCTGAAATTTCTACCGAAAATTTTAACGTTACAAATTCAACCTTTTTAATACAGGATAGTGATGAAAGAATAGATATTGTCTATAATGGGATTCACATTTCTAATGTAAACATTACAGACACTAGAATTTTTAAAAGTTAACTAACTTAGCATCGATAGTTTTTTAACCTGAACTAGTGAGTTCATAAGAGATTCGGATTCCAAATTATAAGTTTTATTAGAAATAATTAAGGCTTGTCTCAAAGCAGACATGTATTCTAAACCTCTTTCACTACTTAGACGATCTGCCATGTGGATAATCTCATAATATTCTTGCAATGTATCACTAGTGAAAATATTTTCTAACTTAATATCACTAAGCTGAATGCCTATTTTGGCTATAAATCTCTCATTTATTATTCTTAACTGATTTTCTTTATAATCTACATTCTTATATCTCAATAATTCATGTTCTGTAACATTCAACTCTGTGATATATTCACGTAGGTTTAAAATGATTTCTGATTCTATTTTATCATCTAAATCATGGAGACTGTGATTTTAAAAAAAATTATATAGGTTACTAACATAATAATAAGCGCTTACATTTATTTCGACAGGAATAAAACTATTTATGTTAAACCTTATATTTTTTTTATTTAAAAATCGTTGAGTGCAATCTACTTCTAAAATTTCTTGAAATGGTGGAAGTGCCCATGCTATTCCTTCTTCAAAAATTGTTTTTGTCCTCTTTCCAAAATTTAATAAAATTCCTTTGTGACCTATCTTTATTACTTGAAAACCAAGAATAAAAAGCGATAAAAGCAAAGCTGATATTAATAATAAAAATATTTGATTTAAATTACTTTGGACAAAATTTATAATAGTGGTGACAACTATATCTAATAAATAAAATGCGCCTCCAATAACAATAGAAATTGCAAACAGGGCAGCTAATCCAGTAGCTATAGCATCATTATAAATATATCTTTTGTCTTTTTTAAAGGGGTTCATATAAATATTTCGCCAAGTTATTTTAGGTTGTTTTTAAAAGATACATTAAAACATAAAAACTTTTTGGTTTTAAAAGACATATAATACATAAGTTATTTTGGTTTAGATGTACTTAGGAAAAACTTTCCTAAGTCTATTTTTATTTTATGTGTGCTTGTTTATGTTTACATAATCTAAGGGATTTTATAGCTCTATGGGTAAAATTATTTTTACAATATTACACATTTTATTACATACCCGGAATATCCTTAACTTAATGACATTGAATGAGCATTTGCAGCCTAGCAATTAGCAAGATGAATGCTTGCCTGAGCCAGCTTTTAAATAATTATCGAGCTGAGCTTAACTCTTCCCCATATTTTTACCATGCTGTTTCCTTTCAACTTATATTTGCATTACTCGATCCAATCTAAATAGAAACTGAAATGCCTGAAGAGAAACCAAAAAGATACACCATTACCGCTGCATTGCCTTATGCCAATGGTCCCCTGCATATTGGCCATATTGCCGGAGCTTATTTGCCTGCCGATATATTTGTGCGGTATTTGAAAATGCAAAAGGATACGGATGTAGCCTTTATCTGTGGTTCCGATGAACATGGTGCGGCCATTACCCTACAGGCGAAAAAAGAAGGGATTCCACCCCAGGAAATCGTTGACAAATACCACGAGCTCAATAAAAAGGCTTTTGCTGATTTTGGAATTGACTTTGACATTTACCACCGCACTTCCGATGCACTGCACCACAAAACGGCATCCGATGCTTTTTTGGAATTGAACGAAAAAGGGGCTTTTGTAGAAAAGGAATCCGAGCAATATTTTGATGAAGAATACCAGCAGTTTCTGGCCGATAGGTATATTACGGGAACATGTCCCAATTGCGGTTTTGAGGAAGCCTATGGCGATCAATGTGAAAAATGTGGCAGTACTTTGAATCCAATGGATTTGAAGAATCCCAAATCTAAATTGAGTGGCAAAACACCGCAGTTGAAGAAAACCAAACATTGGTATTTACCACTGGATCAATATGAAAATTGGCTGCGTGAATGGCTCGAAAAAGGAGAATTGGAGGGCAAAAAACAGCACGATCCTAAAGCTTGGAAAAAAAATGTTTTGGGCCAATGCCTGTCTTGGCTCAATAATGGTTTGCAGCCGCGCGCTGTTACCCGCGATTTGGATTGGGGCGTTAAAGTGCCGCTGAAAGATGCCGAGGGTAAAGTTTTGTATGTATGGTTGGATGCGCCCATCGGCTATATTTCGGCTACCAAAGCATGGGCTAAAAAAGCGGGCAAAAACTGGAAAGATTACTGGCAAAACTCCGATTCCAAACTCATACATTTTATCGGCAAGGACAATATTGTTTTTCACTGCATTATTTTTCCGGCCATTTTAAAGCAATTGGGCGGCTATAATTTACCGGACAATGTACCGGCCAATGAATTCCTGAATCTGGAGGGGCGGAAAATTTCCACTTCCAGAAATTGGGCAGTTTGGCTGCACGAATATTTAGAAGATTTCCCAAATAGACAAGACGAACTGCGCTATGTGTTAACTACCATCGCCCCAGAAACTTCCGATTCGGAATTTACCTGGGAAGATTATCAAAAGAAAGTGAATAACGAGCTGGTGGCCACTTTGGGCAATTTTATCAATCGGGTGATGGTGTTGACCAGTAAATATTACAACGGAAAACTGACCAGGGGAAATGGTCAACAATTTTCATTTGAGCCGATTGAAAAATCCATACTGGAATCTTACGAAAAGGAAGCGGAATATATTGGCAAATACGAATTTAGAAATGCCCTGAGTTCTGCTATGGAATTGGCACGAAAGGGCAATAAATATTTGGCAGAATCGGAGCCTTGGAAATTGGCTAAAACGGATGAAAATGCTACTGCCGATATTTTGTTCAACAGCATCCAAATCGTGGGGCATCTTGGAATTTTGTTAGAACCATTTTTGCCAGAAACAGCAAACCGTATCCGTGAAATGCTCAATTTGAAAAAACCGGAGATACAATGGGGCTGTGATCCTTTGATTTTGCCAGAAGGCCATCAAATCGGGAAGGCCCAATTGCTTTTCCAAAAAATAGAGGACAAGGAAATGGAAGCGCAGGTAGAAAAGCTGCACCAAAGTGTGGAGGCGGTAAAGCCACAGATTCCCGCACTAAATTCTGAAATAGAATTTGATGATTTCGTGAAATTGGACATCCGGGTAGGGGAAATTCTATCGGCAGAAAAAGTAAAGAAAGCCAATAAGCTGCTTTTGCTCAAAGTTGATATTGGTTTGGAAACCCGTGAAATCGTTTCAGGGATTGCCCAGCATTTCAAGTCCGAGGAATTGCCCGGTAAAAAAGTGTGCGTGGTGGCCAATCTGGCACCGAAAAAACTGCGTGGCGTACTTTCAAAAGGAATGATCTTAATGGCCGAATCAGCCGATGGGAAGTTGGAGTTTATTCAGCCCGGCAAGGATATGTCCAATGGAAGTGTAGTGCGTTAAACCACATTATTTCAATTGTTTTTGAAACCTTATTGCACTTGTTTTGTTAAATTTTGGTTAAATTCACGTAACTTAATTAAACCCGTTTCATGCAATATCCTGCTAATTTCTAGAGCTGATGAATATTCGGGTTAAAACGAAAATCCCTTTGAAATGAACCTTAACAAACTATTAGGACTGACTTTATCTTTTTTTATGCTGTGCGCAAGTACGACTATTTTAAAAGCACAAGACTGCGATGGAGATCGCTATAAAACCAATGATTTTTTTCCAACGCTCAATGAAAGATCTGATATTTTATTTGGAGAAAACATGTCAGTACCTGGATTCAGTGGAGTTTCCCAACCCCAATCCCTGTACCTTGATTTTTTTGAAGGAGAAGGAGACACGGCTACAAAAAGACCATTGATTATTTTCGCTTTTGGTGGAAGCTTTATTGGTGGCCAAAGGAGTCAAGTACATTATTTATGCGAAGCTTATGCAAAAATGGGATATGCTACAGCTACTATCGACTATAGAGTTGGAGTTTTTAACCCCAATAAGGTAAATACAACCCTTGCCGTTCTTAGAGGCATGCACGATATGAAGGCCGCTGTTCGATTTTTCAGGCAAGATGCTGCTACAGTGGATACTTTCAATATTGATCCAGACAGAATAATTATTGGTGGTGTTTCGGCTGGTGCTATTTCTGCCATACAAGCTGCTTATTTAGATAAAGAATCTGAAATTCCTGCATACCTCTATGGGGATACTGCCGGTTTAGGTGGAGTGGAAGGAAATAGTGGGAATCCCGGCTATTCATCAAAACCTGCCGGAGTAATCAATTTTAGTGGTGCGATAGGCGACACACTTTGGATTGAGCAGGATGATGTGCCCATTGTAGGTTTTCATGAAACAGGTGATGGAACAGTACCTTATGACACGCGTGAAGTTGCTGTATCAGGAGTGCCTACTGGACTAATTGCTTCCGGAAGTGGTCATTTACATCGCTGGGCCGAAACACAGGGCGTGGTTTCTGATTTAACTTCCTATAATACAAATGGTCATGTTGGATATTTGGGTTCAGAAAGACAACAGGTATTGGAAAAAGTCAGGAACTTTATGTACAATGAGGTCAGCTGTAAGAATTCTCCAGGCATTGGTGTTGGTATTGCGGTTAATGACAAAAAGCAAAACAATTTTGAAGTTTATCCCAATCCCAGCAATGGTCGAATCAATGTACGCACATCGAATCAAATAGACGATGGAATCCTTGAGGTTTACAATTCCATTGGGCAATTGTTGCTATCAGAAAGAATCAATGGCGATTACAAGGAAATGGATTTAGCTGGACTGAACAAAGGCTTGTATGTTGTGCGAATCAGCAGTAAGGACAATGCGCAAATTAAAATGACCAAAAAACTGATTTTGAACTAAATCTCAGGTTTTATAAAATCTTTAAAGCTGCTGCGCAATTGTGTAGCAGCTTTTTTAGTAGCCCCGGCAAGAATCGAACTTGCATCTAAAGTTTAGGAAACTCTTGTTCTATCCATTGAACTACGGGGCCAAAAAATTTCCTGCAAAATTAGCTTATTGACAAAGGTTTTGCAACTGTATTTCAAAATTGGGGAGAATACATTCCTTGCTATAATTCTTTTGTGAAAGGTTGAAATCTAAAGTTTAGGAAACTCTTGTTCTATCCCCGTCCGAACGGTCTCTGGCCGGGCGGGCCCGCCTGAATGACAGAGTCGGGCAGGCATTGAACTACGATGCCAAATTTCCTGCAAAATTAGCTTTTTGACAAAGCTTACGCAACTGTATTCCAAAATTGGGGAGAATACAATTCAAGCTGCATACTTTCTTTTTAGGACAGTACCTTTCCACATGATTTTGTATTTTCCCTCCCATGAACAAAAAAATCCTTCTTACCGGAGCCAGTGGTTTTTTGGGGCATTATTTATGCTTAGATAAACCGGTGGATATTGACATTCATGGTTTGCATTTGCACAATGCTCCTCCAGCAAATATTGAAAGTACTGCCTGTGATCTTCAAAATGAAAAATCATTACTTGAAACTCTCCGCAAAATCAAGCCGCAGGGAATCGTGCATACAGCCGCCATTTCCAATCCACAACATTGCGAGGAAAATCCAGCCCTTTCAAAAAAAGTAAACATTCAGGCTTCTGCTGTATTGGCCAAATATGCTGCCGATCAAAATATCCCATTTGTATTTACTTCCACCGATTTGGTTTTTGATGGAAAAAAGGGAAACTATACGGAAAAAGACCAGCCCAATCCGCTCAATATTTACGGCCTGCAAAAAGTAGAAGCAGAGCAAGAAATTTTGCGGGTTTATTCCAATGCAGCCATTTGCAGAATGCCATTGATGCTGGGGAATGCAGAAGGATTTCACGAAAAATTTTTACAACAATTTTTGAGCAAAACGACCAAAAAGGAAAGTATGCCGCTTTTTACCGATGAATATCGCAGTCCATTGGGTGGCAATTCTGCTGCAAAAGGCCTGTGGTTGGCACTGGAGAAAATGCAGGGGCTATATCACTTAGGTGGTACTGAAAGACTTTCCCGTTGGGGATTGGGGCTTATCATTGCTGAAAAATTCGGGATTGACAAGCAATTGCTAAAAGCTGGAAAACAAGCAGATTTAAAAGGAAAAGCACCGCGCCCTGCTGATGTATCGCTGAACAGCAGTAAAGCAGTAAAACTGGATTTTAAGCCCAAAAGAATCGCTGAGGATTTGGATTGATTGGTGCTTTGTGATCAATAAAATTTCGCTAAATGTTTTGTTGATTTGCTCTTAGGATTTTCAATGGTACGGCCGTGCGCCCCTACCATTGAAAATTCAATCAACCGGAGGAAATTCTACATAATTTCTTTCCGTTTCGTAAAGCCGGATTTGCAGGTCAAATTTTTCCTCTAATTTATCGCGGATCAAATTGTAGATTACAACCGCAATATTTTCAACCGTAGGGTTCAGTTTTTTAAACTCCTCCGTATCCTCATTCAGATTTTTATGGTCGAAGCGCTCAATAACCTCTGTTTGAATAATGTCTTTTAAAATTTTCAGATCAATCACATAGCCCGTTTCAGGATCAATATCTCCGGTAACTTTCACATGCAGCTCATAATTGTGCCCATGAAAATTGGGGTTATTACAGAGCCCAAAAACCGCTTCATTTTTTTCAAAACTCCATTTGGGATTGTACAATCTATGGGCAGCATTAAAGTGCGCTTTTCTAAATACTGATAATCTCATAAAAAGGATTAAATGTTTCGCTATTAGTTACTTAAATTTGTTAGGCAACTTGATCCATAAATTTACTTGATTTGGGCAATATAAGCATTTACGATTTTGATTTGGAAGCAATTGATGGCGAAAAAATCAATCTTAGTGATTTCAAAGGAAAACATCTTTTGATTGTAAACACAGCATCGGAATGCGGATATACCCCTCAGTATGCCCAGCTTCAGGAGCTATGGGAAAATTTTAAGGATCAAGTGACAGTTTTGGGCATTCCTTCAAATGATTTTGGAGGACAAGAGCCCGGAGATGAAAAAGCTATTCGGGAATTTTGCAGCACTGAATTTGGTGTGGATTTTCCGCTTAGCAAAAAAATGCCGGTCGCAGGGCCGAAAGTGCATCCATTGATAGAATGGCTTAGAGATAAAAGTAAGAATGGTATAAAGGATTCGAACATAAAATGGAATTTCCATAAATTTCTGATCAGCCCGAAGGGAGATTTAATCAGTGATTATCCCTCTGCTACAGAACCATCTGACGAAAAAATTCTTCAGCACTTTCATTCCTGAAAAGACCGGTTAAAAATAAACCGGAATGTTTAACAGGGTTATTGGACAAGATCAAATCAAAGAAAAGCTCAGGCAACAATTGCTGAATGAGCAAATCAGTCATGCGCAGCTCTTTCTGGGGCCGGTAGGGAATGGTGGTCTTGCATTGGCACTGGATTTTGCGGCTTATATATTAAGCGATGAACACAGTGATTTGGAAGCAGCTGAAAAAACAAATGCCTTTCAAAAAGCTAAGCGGCTGGTGCACCCTGATCTGAATATTGTTTACCCTTATCCAAAACTTAAAAAAGATACGCGATCCGAGCATTTTTCAAAAGATTTTAGAAATGCCGTAACTGAAAACCCTTATTTGTCGCACTATGAGTGGCTTCAACAAATTGGCAGTGAAAACAAACAATTGAATATTCCCATTCAGGATTGTCATGGAGTCATTAAGAAACTCAGCCTGAAAAGCTTTGAGTCAAAATACAAAGTGATGATTATCTGGATGGCAGATTTTCTTGGAAAGGAAGGCAATGTTTTGCTGAAAATATTGGAAGAACCACCGGAAAATACGGTTTTTCTTTTGGTGGCAGAAGATCAGGATAAGTTGCTCAATACGGTATTGTCGCGTACGCAGATTATCAAAGTCAATAACATTGCACAAAATGTCATTTACGAAAATTTATGCAATAACTATGAGCTTTCCGATTCTGAAGCTCAGAAAATCAGTAGCTTATGCAATGGGAATTGGAACCAAGCCCTGAATTTGATCAATCAGGGCGTGAATGAAAGTGCTGATTTTTTTAAAAATTGGATGCGCTTTTTAATTATGGCTTTTAGTAGAAATGATAAAATGTCCTATCCCGGTTTATTGAAATGGGTAGATGAGTTTAATAAAGTAGGGCGCGAAAGCCAGAAAAACTTTTGCAATTATGCGCTTTATATTTTGCGGGAAGTTTGGCGGAGTAGAATTACTGGAAACCAGTCGGGAATTTTGAGTGCTGATGAACAAAAAATGGCGGTGACATTGGAAAAAATGCTTGATTCGGAACAAATTGAATTACTCAACCAATTGTTTAACGATGTGCATTATCATATAGAGCGAAATGCCCACACAAAAATTTTGATGTTTAACCAGAGCATCAAGGCAGGAAAAATAATTGCCGGAAAATATCAAAGTTCCGGCACATTTAATAATACAAAAGAAGAAGGAGTAAGATAGATATGGGATGTGCAGGATGTTCAACAAGTACTGACGGAACACCACCGGGTTGCGGGCAAAAAGGCCATTGCGCTACAGGGGGATGTAATAAAATGAATACCTACAATTGGCTGTCGGATATTCCGATTGCTTTTGGTAATGAACAAAGCGCTTATTTTGAAGTGAGCTTTAAAAACGGAAGCCGCAAGAGTTTTTACAAAAACACAAAGGGACTTGATATAGAAACAGGAGATCAGGTAGTGGTATCATCAGTTTTTGGAGAAGACTTGGGCAGAATTTCCCTTTCGGGAGATTTGGTGGAAATTCAAATGCGCAAGAAAAAATTCAGTAAGCGCGATGTTCAAAGCATACTGCGTCATGCTGTAGAAGAGGATTTTCTTTCCTGGCAGGAAGCCAAAGACCTGGAAAAAGAAACGATGATTCGTGCGCGTGCCATTGCCCGGCAAATGAACCTAAAAATGAAAATCAGCGATGTGGATTTTCAGTCAGATAAGAAAAAAGCAATCTTCTTTTATATTGCCGACAATCGAGTGGATTTCAGGGAATTGATAAAAGTATATGCCAAAGAATTCAATATAAAAGTGGAAATGCGGCAAATTGGCTCTCGACAGGAAGCTGGAATGATTGGAGGAATTGGCACCTGTGGAAGGGAGTTGTGTTGCTCTACCTGGCTTACGGATTTCAAATCGGTGGGTACGCAGGCAGCGAGATATCAAAACCTGTCGATTAATATGTCCAAGCTTTCGGGACAGTGTGGCCGTTTGAAATGCTGCCTGAATTATGAGTTGGATACTTATAAAGAAGCGTTGAAATATTTTCCTAAAAAAGCAGATGTTTTGCAAACTGAGGTAGGGCCTGCTTTTCTTAAAAAAACCGATATTCTCAAAGAGTTGATGTGGTATGCCCCCGAGAAAAGTTCTACTTTTTATCCTTTAACAGTAGAAAAAGTAAAGGAGGTTTTAGAGCTGAATAAAGCAGGTAAAAAAATAAATAGCCTGGTAGATGTAGCTGTAGTAATTGATGATGGAGAAGAGAAAGAAGAATATACCGAACTGGTAGGACATATTACCCTGAAAGGCCTCGATAAAAAATCGAAAAATAAAAAGCGCAACAGAAAAGGCGGGCAGGGTAATAAAGGCGGGAATCATCCTCAGGCCAAAAACAAAGACCAGGGCAAGAAACCCCGCAAGCACAATCCAAATTATAAAGGCTCAAAACCAAAGCACAAGAAAAACAATGACGAGAAAAAATCAAGTTAAACTAATACCAAGTCCATTTAACAGGCGCATGCATCAGTTTGCAATGTTATGCCTGCTTATGATTGTATTTTTTTCTGTGGGCTGCGATCGAAATAAGGTGTTTGAGGAAAATCGAGATATGCCCAATTATGTTTGGGAGGCAGACAACACACTGCTTTTCGAAACAGAAATTAAAGATACTGATCTGTTGTACAATCTATTGGTAAATATTAGGCACAGTGGATTGTACAAATTCAGCAATATATGGCTGAAAGTAAAGCTTAGAGATGAAGATTCAACGCATTTAATTGATGAGCGGTTCGAAATTTTACTTGCTGAAAAATCAGGAAAATGGCTTGGCGACTGTAGTGGGGATATTTGTGACCTTCAGGCAACTTTCAGGGCAAAATATCAGTTTAATGAAGCGGGAACCTATACTATTGTCCTGCAACAAATTATGCGGCAGGAGGCTTTACCGGCTATTATGAGTGCAGGCTTTAGAATTGAAAAAGCAGAAAAACAATCTAAATCAGATAAATAAAACGCATTGCTGTGAATTACATAGCACTGGCCATTCCGGCCTTCTTTTTACTTATTGGACTTGAGTTGCTGATCGATAAGATCAAAAAGACGAAGTACTACCGTTTTAATGATGCCATTACCAACCTGAGTTGTGGTGTGGGGTCACAGGTGTTTGGTGTTTTTTTGAAAGCATTTATTTACATCGGGTATTATTTTCTTTACAACAATTATAAAATTTTTGAACTTCCCGGAATCGGTCAAAACTATGCAGTAGCTGAAGTTTTGCTCACTGGTTTTGTGCTTTTCCTTGGGGTGGATTTTTTCTACTATTGGTTTCACAGGTTGGCGCATGAAATCAATGTGCTTTGGGGCAGCCATGTGGTGCATCATCAAAGTGAAGAATACAATTTAACAGTAGCTCTGCGTCAGGGATGGGTGCAAGGTGCTTTTTCCTGGATGTTTTATTTGCCACTGGCAATAGTGGGTTTTCAGCCGGAGCTCTTCATTTTGATCAATGCCTTTCAAACGCTTTACCAGTTTTGGATACACACCAAAGCCATTGACAAATTGCCGCGCTGGTTTGAGTTTGTTTTTAATACACCTTCGCATCACAGGGTACATCATGGAGTAAATCCAAAGTATATCGATAGAAATCACGGGGGCACTTTGATTATTTACGACCGTATGTTTGGCACTTTTGAACCTGAAAAAGAAGAAGTTGTTTACGGAATTACAGAGCAACCTAAAAGCTGGAATCCGTTGTGGCTAAATATTGAACACTGGGTAAAAGTGTTTAGGGATACTGCCAGGGTGAAAGGTTTGAAAAACAAGTGGAAAATGATGTTTGGCTTACCGGGATGGAAGCCCGAAGATTGGAAAATTGAAAAAAAACAATTCGATCCCCATAAATTTATTAAATATGATACAGAGGTTCCTTCCGGTCTGAATTACTATATTCTCACCCAGAAAGTGCTGGTTTTGATTGGCACTACTTTTTTTCTCTTCAATAGTGAAAGTCTCTCCTGGGCTGAAAATACTTATTTTGCATTATTGATTATCTGGTCGCTGGTAAATCTCGGAGCATTGTTTGAAATGAAAAACAGGATTTTAGGTTTTGAAGCTTTGCGCTTAATTGTAGTGAGTTTTACTTTTATACAAATTATTAATCCTGCTCAAAATTTAATATTGGCAATAGTACTGCCGGCAATGTTTTTAATTGTATCACTTACAGTACTTTTGCCCTATCGAAATTATTTAAATAAATCTCGAAATATCGCATAATGGAAATACTGAATCAGGATCCGGTAATGTATGCTTTGCCGCTATTCATAATAGCAATGCTTACGGAATTGGTGTTGATTTATCTCGACAAGCGCAAAAAATACGAGTTCAAAGACAGTGCCGCAAGTATTACTATGGGGATTGGCTCTGTAATAATTGGAATTGCTGTAAAGTTGGTCGCTTTCCTGGTTTTTACTTTTTTACATCAGTATGCCATTTTTGATATTGGCTTTCAGTGGTGGGTCTGGGTTTTGCTCTTTTTTGCCGATGATTTTAGTTTTTACTGGCACCATCGCCTCAGCCACGAAGTGCGGATTTTATGGGCAGCACATGTCAACCACCACAGTTCGGTAAATCTGAATTTTTCTACTGCCTTGCGCCAAAGCTGGACAGAATTATTCTATAAGTATGCTTTCTGGCTGTGGTTGCCAATCATTGGTTTTGAGCCTATTATGATCCTTACTATGATGTCTATCAGTTTGATTTACCAGTTTTTGCCGCATACCGAAATGGTAGGAAAGTTGGCCTGGCCAATTGAGTTTATTTTCAATACCCCTTCGCATCACCGTGTGCATCATTCTTCTAATGTTCGCTATCTGGATAGAAACCACGCAGGGATTCTTATTATTTGGGATCGATTGTTTGGCACTTTCCAGGAGGAGCTCGATACCGATAAACCCAATTATGGCATTACCGTGAATATCAATACCTATAATCCGCTGAAAATTGCCACACACGAATTTGTCTCGCTTTGGAAGGATATTAAAAGTGCAGATTCCTGGAAGGATAAATTGGGTTATATTTTTTATCCGCCCGGCTGGAGTCCCGAAGGGCCTTTTAAAACAGCTAAATATCTGCAACAACAATTAAAAACCAATGAACAAAATACCTGAATTACTATTTTCCCTTTTAATTGCTTTCTTTTCATTGCAATCCTGTTCCTATAGTGAGGGGACTTTTACGGCAAAAGCAGATGATGTTTTCACTCTGGAACTGCCCAATTACTTGTCGAGTACAAGACAATTGGCACCCGGTGCACAAATACAATTTAAGAATCGCTACCGTACTGTTTATGTTGTTGGGCTTTATGATGCTAAAGGAGAAGCAAAAGACCTTGATGCTTATGACGAAAGAGTGATTGAGCGCTTTAGCATGGACCTGCAAAATTTTGAGAGCGAATTGCTTTCTGAAAAAACAGAAAATGGACTTACAAAGCGTAAATATCGCCTGAGCGGAAATACTACCGGAGAAAAAATAGAATATCTTTTACTTACCTCTGAGGATGAAAACCACTACTATCAGGTTTGTGTCTGGACACTGGATTTCAGATTGGAAAAATACGAGGAGGATTTAGAGGCTATACTGGCTTCTTTTGAGAGGACAAAATAGTACGTACTGCACCTGAGTTCAATAAAAAATGCCCGCTACAAGTTATGTTAAGCGGGCATTTTTTTTTATCAATTGTGATTTTATTTTCCATCCTGTTCTTCCAGGGTAGCGATCTTCTCCAGATATTCCTTGTTTTTCAGTTTAGAAGCCACAGCTTCAAATGCCTGAAGTGTTTCTTCAATATCTTGTGGCGTATGTACAGCCGTAGGTATCAATCGTAGCAGCATCATGCCTTTTGGAATTACTGGATACAATACGATAGAGCAGAATATGCCATAATTTTGGCGCAGGTCATATATCAGTTGTGATGCCTCTTCAACCGAGCCTTCTAAGTAAACCGGAGTGACACAACTGTTGGTATTGCCAATATTAAACCCTCTTTCTCTCAGGCCTTTTTGCAATGCATTTACATTTTCCCAAAGCTTAGCTTTAAGTTCAGGCATACTGCGCAACATTTCCAGACGCTTGATATTGCCAATAGTAATGGGCATGGGTAGCGATTTGGCAAATATTTGCGAGCGCATATTGTATTTCAAAAACTTAATCACTTCTTCGTTGCCCCCGAAAAATGCACCAATACTGGCCATAGATTTAGCAAAAGTAGAGAAGTATATATCAATTTCATTCATCACGCCCTGCTCTTCTCCGGCTCCGGCTCCTGTTTTTCCAAGTGTGCCAAAACCATGCGCATCATCTACCAACAAACGGAAATTGTACTTTTTCTTCAGCGCAATAATTTCTTTCAGCTTGCCCTGGTCACCGCGCATTCCGAAAACGCCTTCTGTGATTACAAGAATTCCTCCTCCACTTTGCTCTGCCAGATTTGTGGCGCGTTGCAGGTTTTTTTCCAGTTTTTCAATATTGTTGTGGTCATATGCAAATCGTTTTCCAAGATGCATGCGCAGTCCATCTACAATACAGGCATGTGATTCAGAATCGTAAACTGCTATATCGTTTCTGCCGAGCAATGCATCAATGGCTGAAGACATACCTTGGTAGCCGTAATTGACCAATACAACAGATTCTTTTTTTATAAAATCAGCCAGGTCTTTTTCCAATTTTTCGTGATAATCGGTATTGCCGCTCATCATTCTGGAACCCATCGGGTAGGCCAGTCCCCAGTCTTTGGCAGCCTGGGCATCTACCTTGCGTACTTCAGGATGATTCCCCAGTCCCAGGTAATTATTAAGACTCCAGACAAGCACTTTTTGTCCATTGAAATTCATTCTACTATCCAACTCACCTTCCAGTTTCGGGAAAATATAATAGCCCTCAACATTGGCAAACCTGCCCAGCGGTGAATTTTTTATATCGAGCCTTTCAAATAAATCTTTCATGATATGAAATTTAATAAATTTTTATAAATAAGCAGCTTCTAAAGGTTCGGGTTCTAATTCTTCTGTCCAGAACCCCTGATCTTTCATCCACTGCTTGTTGTATATTTTAGTAAGATATTTAGCTCCGTGATCTGACAATAAAATTACAGTAATATCATCATCAGTCAACTCGTCATTTAATTGTTTTAAACCTTCAATAGCAGCTCCACTAGAATAGCCCATCAATAGACCTTCAGTTCTGGCCAGCTGATACGCTGCATGCGCACTTGCTTTGTCTTCAACAGTTATAAAGCGATCAATAAGTGAAAATTCGATATTTCCGGGAATAATTTTTTTTCCAACTCCTTCTAATTGAGTGGAACCGCTCACTGAATTGTCAATTTCTCCTGTTTTAAAATAGGGGCTTAATAAGGAGCCCTCTGAATCCACAGCCACAACTCTCACATTGGGATTGCGCTCTTTGATGTACTTTGCTGTTCCTGAAATAGTGCCTCCGGTGCTGGCACATGCCAAAAAGTAAGTGAGTTTTCCTTCTGTCTGTTCCCAGATTTCCTTTCCGGTCCCCAAATAATGGGCTTCCATATTTCCGATATTGAAGTTTTGATTGAGGTAATGTGAGTTGGGAATTTGTTTGTTTAATTTTTTGGCAACAGAAAAATAGGATTTTGGGTCATCAGGTTTGACATTAGATGGACATATAATTACTGTACCGCCCATAGCCTCTATCATTTCTACTTTTGTTTTCGAAATTTTATCCTTCATTGTGAGAATGCATTTGTATCCTTTGGTAGCGGATATCATAGCAAGGCTAAAACCTGTATTTCCGGAAGTAGCTTCAATTACAGTGCCTCCAGGTTTGATTTTGCCTTCTTTTTCTGCCACTTCAAGCATATGAAGTACAATGCGGTCTTTGGTAGAAAGTCCAGGGTTTAAGCCTTCTAATTTGGCGTAAACTTTTCCTTTGACAATTTGTTCCAGACTTCTCAGCCGCACCAAAGGGGTGTTGCCTATTATTTCTGAAACATCCTGATATACACTGTCTTTTGGCATAAGCAAATATTTTATCTCAGACTCTTAGATTTTTAATGAAAGAATATGCTTTCTGTTTTAAGTTAAGGTTTTGAAAGTACACTCACAAACAGACTATTAGGCAGGTCTGAGTTGATATCAAAATTTGTTTTTTTGATTACGGATCATTATTTTTTCATAAGTTTCAGGAAATAATTTATTGATCCAGTAAGCAAAGGTAGCAGTTTTTCCAATAAGCAATAATCTTTTGCGCTTGACGATGCCTTTTAGGATCTTATTAGCCACATAATCAACACTTAAAGTTTCTCCCTGTACTTTCTGCTCAGTACTAGTCCTGATACCTGTTTGTATAAAAGTGGGGCAGGCCATCATCACATTTACACCATGTTCTTTTAGTTCAGTCCGCAGCGTATCGAAAAACCCGTGCATGGCATGCTTGCTAGCTGAATATGCAGTTCTGCCCATAAGTGGAGAATAACCTGCTACACTTGAAATGTTCACTATTGACCCTTTGTGTTGTACAATGCTGTTATAAGCCAGTTCTGTGCAATTTACAGCTCCGAAAAAATTCGTCTGAAAAAGGCTTTTAGTAACTTCCACATGTTTTCCTGGTTCAAATTTTGAAATATTGGTGATTCCGGCATTGTTTATTAGAACATCAACTTTGCCGAAATGGGCAAGTATTTTTTTGAAAGCTGATTTGCACTGTTCATAATCACCTACATCACAGGAGATGCACAATATTTCCCCATTGCTTTTTTTAGCAAGGGCTTCCAGTTCAGACAATGCTTCTTTATTTCTGCCTATTGCAGTTACATGCGCTGAATAGCTGAGCAGGATTTCTGCAAGCCTTCTCCCCAGCCCGCTGGTAGCACCGGTAATTACTATACTTTTATCTTTAAAATAGTCTTGCATCTTTTCCCAAAATATCAAGAGGCAATCGCAAGCAGTATTTTAAAACTGTCATGGATTGCCTCTTCAGATTTTTGTATGAATTATGAATTACGATTCAGTGCTTGCTTCTTCTACAACCACTTCTTCCTCAACTATGGGTTTGAGCTTGTCTTTGATCTTAGCTTCTATTTCATCTGCAAGTTCGGGATTATCGGTCAGTAATTGCTTAACAGCTTCTCTTCCCTGTCCGAGCTTGGTGCTGTCATAGCTGAACCAACTTCCGCTCTTTTGCACAATATCCAGTTCAACGCCCATATCTACAATTTCGCCCACTTTGGAAATGCCCAGTCCGTACATAATGTCGAATTCAGCCATTCGGAAAGGTGGAGCCAATTTGTTTTTCACCACTTTCACACGGGTGCGGTTACCTACTACACTGTCTTTGTCCTTGATCTGCCCAATTCTTCGAATGTCCAATCGAATAGAGGCATAAAATTTCAGTGCGTTACCACCGGTAGTTGTTTCCGGGCTGCCAAACATCACACCGATTTTATCTCTAAGCTGGTTGATAAATACGCAGGTACAGCCTGTTTTATTAATTGCCCCGGTAAGCTTTCTCATGGCCTGGGACATCAGGCGTGCCTGTAAGCCCATTTTAGAATCGCCCATTTCGCCTTCCAATTCTCCGCGCGGAACGAGTGCAGCAACTGAGTCAATAACTACAATATCCAGTGCGCCAGAGCGAATCAGATGCTCGGTAATATCCAATGCCTGTTCACCATCATCGGGTTGGGAAATAAACAGATTTTCCGTATCCACACCGAGGTTTTCTGCATAGGTTTTGTCAAAGGCATGTTCTGCATCTATCATAGCAGCCAGTCCGCCTTTCTTTTGTGCTTCTGCAATGGCGTGAATAGCAATGGTTGTTTTACCAGATGATTCCGGGCCATATATTTCCACAACCCTGCCGCGAGGAAAACCTCCTATGCCCAGTGCAATATCCAGCCCTATTGATCCACTTGAATATGTTTCTGCATTTACGACTCTGCTATCGCCTAATTTCATTACTGCACCCTTACCATAGACCTTGTCTAATTTGTCCATGGTGAGTTTTAGTGCTTTTAATTTTTCTTTGTTTGCTTCTGCCATAATTTTAAAATTTAAGAACCTCTAAAGTAAAGAAATTTAAGTGAAACAATGCTGTCGAAAGCAGGTCAAATTTATTTAGTGGATAAGTTTGGGCTTAACAGAAAATATAATTTACTCCGTAATTTCTTCTTCTGATTCCAGCAATCCTGAAGCATTTACGGGATTGAACCGCGCTATACCATTATTGGGCAATTGCACCTGGAAATCTGTCCATACTGAACTTGTGTCGCTCCTGGGGTCGGGACGATAATAATCGGTACTTACAATTTGAGCCCCACTGGCAAATGCAGCTGTTGATTTTGAATAATCATCATTGCCTTTAGCTGATTCTATACCATTGTCTGCACGAGTTCTTACGATGTAGCCATCATTTACAAATCCAGCAATTGTACTCTCATTGCCCTGTGGGCTGTTTCTCAGCAAACAAGCGGTGTAAGTTTCTCCGGGATCACCAAACACAAACATACTACGGCCTTCCAAGTTGGGATGACCGCTCACATAATGATTGATCAATTCGCTGCCACTGATGATAAACATAAATTTGCCACGGGCTTCTTTTAATATAGGCCAGTTTTTAGCCAATGCAGCTTCATTCAGGCTGGAAAAATCCCCGCGAATATCATCCGGTGTAATTACTTTTTCAAGACCAGCCCCAAAAACAGTTTTTACTTCATTGTCCAAAGCATCTGCGGCAGCGGCATCATAGGGGATGGCTTTTTTATATCCACTGAGTGATACAACATCACCCACAGCTTCGCTTTTACCTTCCACATAAATAAATATGGGCACATGATTGGGATTTTGATCTGACCAGCTTTTCAGTGCTTCCAGTGCTTGTATAAATGTGTGATAATGTGTTCTGTAGTCAAGATCTGGCACGTGCAAAACTTTGTAGCCGGGTGTATTCAGTTCCGCTATACCTGATTCTACAGGTTCGTTAACAAGGGTAAGTCCATGCCTATCGTAAAAGTGCCCTCCGTTGGGGTCATTGAAGATATCGATTTCTAAACTGCGCACATTGTGCCCAAACTGAATATCAAAGGAAGGATGCGTATAGTCCCAGTCATTTGGATCTAGATCTGAAGGGAGAAAACTGAATTGTGCAAGTTGATTAAATATCGGCTCATAAGTTCTTAGCCTGTAGCTGTTGTGGCTGGCAAGAATTTGTATTTCATTTATTTTCACTGTATCCTGTGCCTGTATTTTTACCGGTTCATCAATGATTTCATCTTCTTTTTTGAGTTCATCCTCTTTTTTGCAAGCGAAAAACAACAGAAAAAACAATGCGAAAAGAAAGGGTAGAATACGTAACATACCAGTATTATTGGTTAAAATCAAAACTTGAAGTTAAGCAAATATTAAGTGATTTTTGAGCTATAGATTGCGGGCCAAAGCTGTTCGGCACTTGTACTTACTCAGCAACTACAATTTTTTTAACCTGGCTAATGCCATTATTGTTCACTGTTCCGATAAGGTAAAAGCCATTTGACAAATGCATATTGGCTTTGCTATTGCCGGCAAGGCGAATAGATTTGATTTGCTTTCCTTCAAGATTATAGACCTGGACATTTAGCACTTCTTCATTGCTATTTTCTACAAAAACTACTCCGCTGGAAGGATTGGGGTAAATTTTAAGTGGATTGCTTTTATCAATAGCCGTATTGTCTTTAATGCCTACAGTTGGGGTATAGTCCTGCGCTAATTTCAAGGCTTCAAAAGCATTGATCCTGCCATAGCCCATTTCATTATTCCAGGCACCATATTGAAGAGTTGAATCATAATGATATGGCGCTACTTTATCTGCGCTCAGGCTTAGAATAGCTTTCACATCTTGAGCGCCAAGATTGGGATTTACAGATAAAATTAAAGCACCTACTCCGGCAGCATTTGGACAAGAGGCACTGGTACCATTGAAAGTATTGGTGTAGTTGTTGTTAGTATAGCCATTGTTTCCTGACATATCAGTAGAAGAAATAAGTACGCCAGGTGCTACAAAATCAAGATTTGTTCCATAATTGCTTCCCCATGATTCAGATGAGCAGTCATTTGGGTTTTTGCGTTCATCACACATAGAGTTGGCACCTACTGCAATAGTAATGTTTTCTAATTTGGCCGGCCAAAGCACATGTGCATCATCATTTCCCGAGGAGAAAAACATGGGTATTCCTTTTCCACCTCTACCTTGTTGATAGGCCTCAGCTATTTCTGCATTCATCACCGCTGTATTAATGCCCAATGCAAAGATAAATACATCAGGAAGGCCGGCAGAAGTACTCATAATATCTCCATTGGCTTCTCTCCATGCATAAGCCGAACCATTTATCAGCGCTTCAGAATTGGTAAAAGGCTGAATTCCATTGCTGCCAAAATCCTGATAATAAAAAATGCGTACCGGTACTATCTTGCTTGAATAAGCAATTCCGGCAACTCCGGTGCTATTGTTCCCCGAAGCTGCGGCAATACCTGCACAGGCCGTACCATGTCCATCACTCCTGAAATTGGGGGTAGGATAACCTTTGGTGTCTTGTGTTGAGTCAGCAAAAGCATCATAGCCAGGCAGCATGTTGTCAATCAGGTCTTCATGCAATGTATCCACCCCGGAATCCAGTATTACAATTTTAATGTCAGAACTTCCGGTACTGATTGTCCAGGCTGAATCCACGCTCATATCAGCCCCTACTGTGCCATTGCCCTGAATTGAATCGCCTGTATTTTGGATTGACCATTGACTGTCAAATAAAGGATCATCTACCGAAGTGACAGAAAGAGTATGTGCCGTATTGATTTGGGCTACTTTTACCCAGCTTTGTTTTTTTATTTCAGCAAGTAATTTGTCAAGTGCAGCTTCATTATCGGCCGCATTTTTCATTTTATATTGATTGGGGATAAATGCGTGTTTTTCAAGATCGCTAATTCCGAGTGCTTCGAAAAACCCTTGCATTTCTTTTTCATTTCCTGATTGAATCCGCAGAATAATTTCATTTTTTGAAAAAGCAATATGATTTTTAAAATTGCGCAATTCAGAAACAAAGCACAGTTCTGTAGCCCTGGTTTCAGTATAAACAGATGTTTCCTCTACTAAGAGCACGTTTTCATATTCCAGAAATGCAATGTAAGTAAGTTGGTTGTTTTCTGCCCACTTCAGGGCTTCTTCCTGTGAATGATCAGAGCAAAACAAAAGTGCTGAACCTTTTGCGAGCACTATATTGACAAGCAAAATAAAACACAGGCTAAATATAATTCTTAAAAATACTGACATAAGTTTTCGTGCATTTGTGCTTTGTGAAAATACACTTAATTGTTTTGATCTTGAAAAGTGCCTTTTTAAAATCTGAGTTCGGAAATTATTTATTGCTCAGCTATTAAATAATTTTCTACCTCAACTTTTCATTCCCCTTGTGCCTTTCCGCATCCCTTTTGCTTTTTTTGGCCAGGTTTTTTTGCAGGGCATCCGTTAAATCCACTCCTGTTTGGTTGGCCAGACAAATAACCACAAACAGCACATCTGCCAGCTCGTCTGCCAGCACCTTGTCTTTGTCCGATTCCTTGAATGACTGCTCGCCATATTGCCGGGCTATGATGCGCGCCACTTCTCCCACTTCTTCGGTGAGCATGGCCATATTGGTCAGCTCATTAAAATACCGCACTCCCGTTGTATTGATCCACTGATCTACTAATTTTTGCGCATCTTCGATTGTCATACTGTTTGTTTTATTGTCAATTTGTCAGCTAAAATGAAATGGCATGGACTTTGAAAATTAAGGACATTCTTTTAAAACAAAAATTAGATTATGGAACAAGGACAAATTAATGTTCAGACCGAGAATATTTTCCCGATTATTAAAAAATTCCTCTATTCCGATCACGAGATATTCCTCAGAGAATTGGTTTCCAATGCAGTAGATGCTACCCAAAAATTGAAACGTCTGGCCCGAATGGGTGAATTCAGTGAAAAACTGGGCGATTTGAGAATTCAGATCAGCAATGATGAAAAAGCACATAAGCTGATAGTAAGCGATAGCGGCATTGGAATGACAGAAGATGAAGTAAAAAAGTACATCAATCAAATAGCTTTTTCCAGTGCGCAGGAGTTTTTGGATAAATTTGAAAAAGCTGGCGATCCTGCCAGTATCATTGGGCATTTCGGACTTGGTTTTTATTCTGCCTTTATGGTAGCTGAAAAAGTTGAGATCGTTACCAAATCTTATAAAAAAGATGCGCCCGCTGTCAAGTGGAGCTGTGATGGAACCCCCAATTACGAAATGGAGGAAACTGAAAAAGAAGAACACGGAACGGACATCATTTTGTATTTGAATGAAGATTCCCACGAATTTTCCAAAGAATGGAAAATCAATGAGTTGTTGAATAAATATTGCAAATTTTTGCCTATAGAAATTCAATTTGGCACCAAAGAAGAAACCATTACCAAAGGGGAAGGGAAGGATGCCAAAGAGGAAAAGGTAGTTAAAGACAATATCATCAACAATACCGAGCCAGCCTGGACAAAAAGTCCATCTGAATTGAAAGATGAAGATTACCAGGCTTTTTATAGTGAGCTCTATCCCTATGCTCAACCGCCACTTTTCTGGATACATTTAAATGTGGATTTTCCGTTCAATCTTACCGGGATATTGTATTTCCCAAAGGTGGGACAGACTTATGAAGTACAGAAAAACAAAATCCAGCTCTATAGCAACCAGGTATTTGTTACCGATTCTGTAGAAAATATCGTTCCTGAATTTTTGATGCATTTGCACGGTGTAATCGATTCACCGGATATTCCATTGAACGTGAGCAGAAGTTACTTGCAGAGCGACCCGAATGTGAAAAAGATCAACAGCCACATCAGTAAAAAAGTAGCTGATAAGTTGGATGAGATTTTCAAAAATGAACGAGAAAGCTTTGAGGAAAAATGGGAGGAAATGAGCGTTTTTGTAAAATACGGAATGATCAGTGATGATAAATTTTACGATAAGGCCAAAGATTTTTTCTTGCTGAAAAATACGGAAGGTGGATTGAAAACCTATGAGGAATACAAAGAAAAAGTAAAGGCCAACCAAACGGATAAAGACGACAAGCTTGTACTGCTCTACAGCTCAAATACTGAAGCTCAGGATCAATATATCCAAGGGGCAAAATCAAAAGGTTATGATGTGCTTTTGTTTGACACCGTGATTGACAACCATTTTATGCAGCAATTGGAGCAAAAAATGGAAAAGCTCACTTTCAAGCGCGTGGATGCAGATACCTTAGACAAATTGATTGAAAAAGATACGGAGCAGGAATCCGTGCTTTCCAAGGATGAGGAAGAAAAACTCGAAAAATTGTTCAAGGATAATGTGAGTGAGCAAAACATTACTGTTCAGTTAAAGGCACTTTCGCACGAGGATGAGCCTGTCTATATCACCAAGCCTGAGTTTATGCGCAGGATGATGGAGATGCAGGAACTCAGTGGTCAGAAAATGCCCGGTATGTCTGAGTTTGCCAATTTGGTGGTGAATACCAACCATCCGGTGGCCAGCAAAATTTTGAAGGCTAAAAAGGAGGACAACAAAAAGGCTTTGATCGGTCAGTTGTACGATTTGGCATTGCTTTCGCAAGGAATGCTGAAAGGCAAAAAACTCACGGATTTTGTACACCGCAGCGTAGGTCTGTTGAAGTAAAAGAATCCAGTAGTCAAGTGGTCGGACGACTCAAAGTCGTCTGACCACTACATTACTGCACAATCAAAAAACCCCCGATTCAATTTTGAGTCGGGGGTTTTTATTTAAACCCTTTTGCTTAAATCCCTTGCGCTGTGGTGAACCATCAAAATATGGATTTCTTTGGGATGGATTATTTTGTAAATGATTCTATAGTTTCCTTCAATTATTTCCCTTACTTCAGGAATTCTAACTTCTTCGACAATTTTTCCCAGTCCAATGTGGGATTTCAGTAAAGTAGTCTTGTCCTTAATTCTTTCAACTTGAAGTCTGGCCAATCTTTTTGAGTCAATTGAAATATAATCATGAATTTCTTTCAAGTCTCTTTTAGCAGTTTTAAGCCACTTTATTTGAACCATTCTTTCATCTCTTTTTCCAAATCAGCTTCACTGATAGTTTCGCCATTTTTAGATTCTTCTATTCGCTTTTCTAGTTTTTCGATTAAAATTAACCTGTCAATTAATTCATCTATGGAGATGTTATCTGGAAATTTATCTATGTGCTGAAGCAATTTCTGTTTTGTAATCATCATTTTGGAATTTTGTTCCAATCTAAGAAATATGGATTTCATAAAATTGCTTCTCCGCTCTAAAGTTTATTATTCTTTTTCTCTGCGGAGGAAGAAAGTGAAAATTTTATGATGAAAATAATTTGTTAAAACATTAGTGTTTGCTTCAAAGATTTCCCATCCTTTTTCATTCATTTTCTGAATTTCAAGTATAGCAGGATTAACATCACTATAACCTTCCACCTTATTTTTATCAACTGTAATTTCTTTGTAAACTTCTCCATTTACAGAAACTTCTAATTCTCTTTCTTTTGGATAATAACTTACAACTGCAAACTCATACTGAGTCTGTGCCTCGGAAGGCAAAGAGAAAGCAATCAAAAGGACAATCGGTAAGATGATTTTTGAGATTGGGTTTTTCATAAGGTTGGTTTTTTTTATGTGAATATAATGGTTTTTCTTTAAGTGCTTCGAAAGTGCTAAACCTTTCAAGGTTTTTTAACGCCCATGCTATAAGGTATTAGGTTTGTTAATTTTTATTCCTGAAATTATTTATTCCAGACCACGCGCCCAAATTGAACTATTGAATTTAATTGTTGATTGTTTTTGATAAGTTCGCTATTTTTAATCAATTAGATTTTCCACATGGACAATGTCATAAACAAATACAAGCTTTTAAGCAATACCGCTAAAAGTCAAGTGCTTGATTTTATAGATGCTCTTCTCAGCAAAGAAAAGAGCGAAACCACGACTTCTAAAATAAGTTATAGGGACAAATTGCTTAAAGTCTCTCAATGGAGTGATTCTGATATTAAAGTCTATGAAAAAAACGCTGTATTGCTCAATAATTGGAAAGCTGAAGAATGGTAATTGATTCATCTGTTTTTATTGAATTTCTGAGGGCGAAGAATAAAAAGAATACCACGCTTTATGCTATCTCAAGTGAAACCCAATTGTTTATCAGTTCAGTAACCCTTTATGAATTATTGATGGGGGCAACTAATAAAGCAAAAACTGATGATATTAATTTGATCACTGGTGACTTAACTATACTGGATTTTGATAAACGTACTGCTGTTAAAGCAGCTCAAATATATCATAAGCTAAGAACTGAAAACAGAATGATTGAATTCAGGGATATTTTTATCGCTGCAACTTGCATTGCCAACAAGCTACCTGTTAAAACTCTTAACAAAAAGCATTTTAGTAGAATTGAAGATTTATTAATTGCTTAAAGAGAGTAGGGAAAAACCTCAATCAAATTTTAAGATCGTGGTGATTAGATGACTCTAACTTAAAAAGCTATAAACCTTCAAGGTTTTCCTGCCCGTCCATCTTGGCGGGCAAAACCTTGAAGGTTGGAAACACCATAAATTCCTACATTTGCAACTGGACAAGGCAAAACAATTTTAAACACATGAAGGTATTAATGGTCTGCTTGGGGAATATTTGTAGATCTCCTTTGGCAGAGGGGCTTATGGCCCGAAAAATCAAAGCTTACGGTCTGGACTGGGAAGTGGAGAGTGCCGGAACAGGAGGTTGGCACGTGGGAGAACAACCCGATCCCAGATCTATTGAGGTGGCAGAAAAACACGATTTGGACATTACTTATCAGCGCGGGCGACAGTTTTCCGAGTACGATTTTGAGCGTTTTGATTTGATTTACGCAATGGATACTTCCAATTACAGAGATGTAACGAAATTGGCCAATACGGAGGAAGAACGCTCTAAAGTAAAACTGATCTTAAACGAACTGATTGCAGATTCCAATGAATCGGTGCCCGATCCCTATTGGGACGATGATGGTTTTGAGCAGGTCTATCAAATGCTGGATGATGCCTGCGAAGCAATTATAAACAAATACAAATAATGAGCAAAATAAGAGCAGTCAATCCCAAGGGAATGCGCGATTTCGGCCCATCGGAATTGGCCAAAAGAAAATATATTTTCAGTACCATTCAGTCGGTTTTTGAGAAATACGGCTTTCAGCCCATAGAAACCCCGGTGATGGAAAACCTGGAAACCCTCACCGGAAAATATGGCGAGGAAGGCGATAAGTTGCTTTTTAAAGTCCTGAACTCCGGTGATTATCTGAAAAAAGCAGATGAAAAAGCACTGAGCGAAAAAGACTCAAAAGCTCTGACTGCAAGCATTTCGGAAAAAGGCCTGCGCTACGATCTCACCATTCCCTTTGCCCGCTATGTGGTGCAAAACCAAAATGACATTGCCTTTCCATTTAGGCGCTACCAAATTCAGCCCGTGTGGCGAGCGGACAGACCTCAGCGTGGGCGCTACCGCGAATTTTACCAATGCGATGCCGATATCGTGGGCAGCGATAGTTTGCTCAATGAAGTGGAGCTGGCGCAGATTTATGCGGATGTTTTTGAAAAGCTGGGCCTTAAAACCGGGATTTTAATCAACAACAGAAAAGTGCTGGCTGGCTTTGCAGAAGTGTTTGGCGTAGCCGATAAGCTCAGCGAATTCACCGTAATTCTGGACAAACTGGATAAAATTGGCAAAGAGAAAGTCGCCAATGAATGGTTGGAAATAGGCGTGAATAAATTATCGGAAAAATTGCTGGAGCTTTCTGATGAAATTGGCAATGATGCCAAATTAAAATTTTTGAAAACCCTGTTTGTCAATTCTGAAATAGGGCAAAAAGGCATCGAGGAACTGGAATTTTTGCTGGAAAAAGATTTGCCCGTAAAACTTTCACTGACCCTTGCCCGCGGACTGGATTATTATACCGGCACCATTTTCGAGGTGCAATCCACCGAAGCCAAAATGGGCTCCATAGGCGGTGGTGGCCGCTACGACAATCTCACTGAAATATTCGGCTTGAAGGATATGTCGGGCGTGGGCATTTCCTTTGGCGTGGAGCGCATTTACGATATTATGGAGGAATTGGATTTATGGCCGGAAAGCATTTTGAAAAATATTTCCACGAAAATCCTTTTCATCAATTTTGGAGGAGCAGCGGAATCGCGTGCATTTTCCATTTTGCAAATATTGCGCAAAAAAGGGATTGCTTCCGAAATTTATCCTTCGGCAGAAAAATTCAAAAAGCAAATGAAATATGCCGATCAAAAAGGTATTCCCTTTGTGGCATTTATTGGCGAAAAAGAGCTGGAAGAAAATACCGTTGGCGTAAAAAATATGGAAAGTGGAGTGCAAGAATCTTATTCGCCAGATGCATTGATTGAATTGTTAAGTTAAAACCATGCAAGAATCTATTGGCATAAAACATCTGAAATTATCTGAGCTGCGAAAAGTTTTGAGCGATGATTTTAAAATTACGCTGGATGAGGAGTTGCGCAAAAGCGTACAGGACAATCGCGCCTATTTGGAGCAAAAAATACAAGAACCCAATGCCCGATTTTACGGCATCAATACTGGTTTTGGTTCACTGTGCAATGTGCCCATTTCCAATGAGGATTTAGATCAATTGCAGGAAAACCTAGTGCTTTCTCACGCCTGTGGAATGGGCGAGGAAGTACTGCCCGAGGTGGTCAAACTGATGATGATCCTAAAGATCAAAAGCTTGGGGCAGGGTTTTTCGGGCATTCGCCTGGAAACAGTAGAGAAGCTCGTGGAACTTTACAATCATGGAATTTTCCCGGTGATCTGGGAAACGGGTTCGCTCGGTGCTTCCGGTGATTTGGCGCCTTTGGCCCATCTTTCACTCCCGCTGATTGGCAGGGGTGAAGTGCGCTACAAAGGTGAAAAACGCAAGACGGCAGATGTTTTTGCGGAGCTGAACATTGAACCCATACAACTGAAGGCCAAGGAAGGTTTGGCGCTGCTCAACGGCACGCAGTTTATGAGTGCCTGGGGCGTGTGGTCCATTTTGGAATCGAGGCGGGTAAACAAACTCGCAGACCTAACGGCAGCCATTTCCATTGATGCCTTCAATGCTTCTTCCGATCCATATCATCCGGCCATTCACAGGGTGCGTCCGCACAAGGGACAGTTGGAATCGGCTGAAAATGTGCTAAAATTTTTGGAAGGCAGTGAAATTGCCCGGCAGGCCAAATTCAATGTGCAGGATCCTTATTCTTTTCGCTGTGTGCCGCAGGTGCATGGGGCGGTCAATAATGCGCTGAACCATGTTGAGCAGGTTTTTGAAGTGGAAATCAATTCGGTGACGGACAATCCGCTGATTTTTGAAAAGGAGGATTTGATTCTTTCCGGTGGGAATTTTCATGGCGAGCCATTGGCTTTGTCCATTGATTATTTGGCTATGGCTATGGCCGAACTGGCCAGCATTTCAGAACGCAGGACTTTTCAGTTGGTCTCCGGAAACAGGGAACTGCCCAATTTCCTGACTGAAAATTCAGGCTTGAATTCTGGACTGATGATTCCGCAATACACGGCTGCCGCCATTACCAGCATGAACAAACAATTGGCTACGCCCGCTTCGGTCGATAGCATTACCTCCTCTGCCGGGCAGGAAGATCATGTGAGCATGGGCGCCAATGCCGTGGTGAAAGCGTATAAGATTGTCTATAATATTGAAAAAGTGCTGGCCATAGAATTTATGACCGCCATGCAGGCACTGGATTTTAGAAAGCCATTGAAAAGCTCGCCCAGGATTGAAGCCATAAGAAAAACCTACCGCAAAATTGTGCCCCACCTAGAAAAAGACCGCCTCCTCTACGATGATATCCAGGTAACGGTAGATTTTATGCGGGAGATTGAGGTTTGAGGTTTGTGAAGGAATGGACTTTATGCTGAAGTTCAGCTCTCATTTAAAAAACACGTGTTTCAAATTCAAAACAAAACACGTATATTTATTGTAAAAGAAAATAGCATGAATACCAAATTAACTTTGACAATAGAAAAAGAGGTCATTGAAATTGCGAAAAAATATGCAAAAGAAAAAGGACAAAGTCTTTCGGAAATAGTTGAAAACTATTTCAAGTTTGTTACTGTAAAAAGAATGAAAATCAAGGAAAAGCAACTTTCCCCTAAAGTTAGAAAACTGAGAGGAATCATTAAAACTGATCGGGATTTTGACTACAAACAAATTTTAACTGAAGAACTTTCAAAAAAATATGGAGTATAAACTTTTTGTAGATTCTGACGTAGTTATTGACTTTTTTACTGACCGAGAACCTCACGTAAACCCTGCAAGTGAACTTTTTGAACTCAATGAACAAGGAAGTGTAAAATTGTATTTATCCGCTGTAAGTATCAATAATGTTTACTATATCGTAAGGAGATTTTTAGGACACAAAAAAACGCTTGAAGTTGTTGAGACATTGACTGAAATGACCGAAATTGTTGGAACGACAAAAAAAGAGATCATTCAAGCATTAAAGAATAATTTCACAGATTACGAAGATTCAGTTCAATATTCTACTGCCTTAATGATTAAAGATTTAGACATAATTATTACAAGAAACACAAAATATTATAGAAATTCTTTAATTGCAGTTATGACACCATTGAATTTTCTGAAAATGAAAGAAAAAAACGAGAGCTAAAATCCCTAACTCCCGCCAGTTTATAGCTGGTGGTTTTAAAATCTGAAACCCATTTGCTAAACTAAACGATGGTTTTTAAAGAAAGGGGTTTATTTTTTTCAAAGGGTAGGGCAAAAAGTACCCCAATATTGAGTCGGGGTTTCTGACACAAATTTGTATATGCGTTTGGTCGTTTATGGCACAACCTTCATAGATTGGCTTTCCCTCAGGAAATGCACCTCTGACTGTATCGTAAGCTGGTAAGCTTTTTATCTCCATCATTTTGTGCAATGCTTTGAAAACTGCACAATCTAAAATTCTTGAACTACCTGAATTTGAAGGGAGAATCCTTTCACTTTCTTTATAAGAATTTTCCAGTGTCTTGTATGCTTCTTTTATCAATGGATGATGGCTGGGTTCGGTGAGATTTAGGCATCTTCCTAAATCAATTATACAGCCAATTACAAAAGGCGTATTAATCTTTCCCTTTGCCTTTTGTTTTCCAGAAGCTACCTCACCTCTTTAGCATATTCCAAAGCTCTCATGGGATTGTGCTCCCAAAAATATATTCCATGCCCCAACCAATCCCAGATATTTTCGCTTGGTTTTAGTTTAGTTTCTCCATTCAATACCTTTAGTCCAATTTTTCGGTCACAGCTATGAAAAGCCAAAATTTGTGAGGGAAGTGTTGTGTATCGATTCACAAGGTGGGCTTAGCTATTTTTTGAAAAGGTTTTTTTGGATTTTTCCGTATTTTTTTCAACAAAATCAAGTATTCCTGAAGTTTTTAGAAAATTTTCAGCTTTTTGTTTAGAACTTGTAATTTCTTTTGAAAGCTCTTTAATGATCTTGAGTTGCAATTTTTCATTTTTGCCGGAAATTCTTTCTGTATTCATTTCTATTTTCTTTATCAACTATAAAACTGCAAAAAACCAACATAAATTCCAAGTGAACAAATTTCCTCAACTACCGTCAGCTTAAAACTTGTGGTTTTAATACTGGCGTCCAATAAAACTCTTTTCTTTTTCACAATCCCTTTTCCATGTCTTTTTGGGAAACAACTTCTCCATTATCGGCTTCTTTAATAGCATTGTCTATTTCCTTTTTATAATCAGAAGAGTCAAGTGCTCGTCCATCAGAGCTGTAGGCAAGGATGTTCATGTCAATGTCTTTATCCTAAAAATAAGTAATTTGGAAGGGCTGAATGTCAGCTAGGGGTTTTATGCGGGAGTTTGAGGTTTGAGATGCTGAGCATATTCCTAAGAAAAATTTAAAGCATTTTATCCTCAAAAAATTCAGTTTTCAAAAAATCTTGCATAAATATCTAAACTTGGGTAACTTGAGCTATTCAAAACAAATTTCAAATTATGAATTTATTCTCCGGTTATTTTATAAAGTTCTTTTGCTTTATCGCTATACTATTCCTTCAAAACAATTTATATGCTCACGGTCCGCATGGCCGATCAGCTAATATTAATTTGAATAATGCGAATGCAAATACAAGTGAGCAAATTAAATTTATAGAAAACAATGGCCAGTGGAAGGCGCAGTTTGATTACAAGCTTGAATTGCATGGAGGAGCAATGTTTTTTGAAAAAAATGCGCTCACATACTCTTTTCTGAGCTCTACTGATATTGACAAACTGCAAAGCGCAAAAACCGGCCAGGGTTCTAGAACCCTTCCTGCTGACTGGACGGTAGATGCACATGCCTTTCGGGTTAATTTCAAAAATGCGCTGTCAACAGTGAAAATTACTGCTGATGATGCTTTCAGTGATTATCGCAATTACTATCTGGGCAATAATTCCCGTCAGTGGGCGACAGGTGTGCGTTCTTATCAATCCATTCTTTACTCAGGCTTGTATGATGGTGTTGATTTGAAATTTTATTCTGCAAATACGGCAGCCGCAGGTAAATCCCTGAAATATGATTTTGTAGTACATGCCGGGCACGATCCTTCAGATATTCATCTGGAATACAATGGGCTCAATAAAATGCAAGTGCAAAACGGCAACTTATACCTGGTAACTTCTGTAAATTCTGTAATTGAGCAGAAACCTTATGCCTATCAAGTTATAAATGGTCAGAAAGTCACTGTTCCCTGTAATTATAAACTCATTGGAAACGAGCTTACATTTGATTTCCCTTCAGGCTATAACAACAATCACGAACTGATTATAGACCCTGTGTTAGAGTTTTCTACCTATACCGGTTCCACTTCAGATAACTTTGGTTTCACAGCCACTTATGATTTAGATGGAAATCTATATGCTGGAGGTATTGTCTTTGGAATTGGATATCCCACAACTATAGGTGCATATCAGGTAAATTATGCAGGGCAGGTTGATGTTGGTATTTCCAAATTTTCACCAGATGGTTCCAGTTTGATTTATTCGACTTATTTGGGTGGTGTAGATACAGAACTTCCCAGTAGTTTAATAGTGAATAGTGCCAATGAACTGATAGTTATGGGCATCACCGGCTCATCTGATTTCCCTACAAGTTTAAATGGATATGACAGGACATTTAACGGTGGGACTTCTGCTTCTTTTCCCAATAACGGTGCAACTTTCAATAATGGTACAGATATTTTTGTCACAAAATTTAATACTGCCGGAACTGCGCTTTTGGGCTCTACCTATATGGGTGGAAGTGCCAATGATGGAATCAATCACAATTCAACTGCACAATTGCAGTACAATTATGGAGATCAGTTCAGAGGAGAGGTTATAGTAGATGAACAGGACAATATTTACGTAGCATCAAGTACACTTTCTTCTAATTTCCCTACAACTGCAGGAGTGTTTCAAGCAGCTTCTTCAGGTGGACAGGAGGCAGTAGTTTTTAAATTTAATACCAACCTTTCTACTTTACAATGGTCATCCTACCTTGGTGGCAGTGGAGTGGATGCAGGTTATTCACTGAAATTAGACAGCAGCAATGATTTGCTTGTTTGCGGAGGAACTACAAGTTCTAATCTTGCTAATACTTCAGGAGCATTAAATACTACTTATCAAGGAGGAGCTGCTGATGGATATGTTTCTAAAATCAACAATAGCGGAACTCAATTGATTCGCAGCACATACATCGGAACATCCGCGTATGATCAGGCTTATTTTGTAGAAACCGACCGCATGAATAATGTTTACTTATACGGTCAAAGCAGGGGAATATATCCCCTTACGCCAGGCGTGTATTCTAATTTTAATACCAAGCAATTTATTCATAAACTGGACAATTCACTCAGTTCAACTTTATTTTCTACAACTTTTGGTGCCGGTACAAGTGTCCCTAACATTTCCCCAACTGCATTTTTAGTGGATGTTTGCGGATATATATATGCATCGGGCTGGGGTGGAAACGTAAATACTTCTTGGAATTCCCAAACAGGAACCACCAATGGAATGCCGGTTTCCGGAGATGCATTTCAATCGACTACTGATGGTAGTGATTTTTATTTTATTGTTTTAGGTCCTGATGCAACATTCCTTGAATACGCTACTTTTTTCGGGGGCAATGGCTCAGCCGAACACGTAGATGGAGGAACAAGTCGTTTTGACAAGCGAGGAGCCATTTATCAGGCTGTGTGTGCAGGCTGTGGCGGGAATTCTTTATTCCCTACGACCCCGGGTGTATGGTCAAATACCAACAATAGCTCAAACTGTAACCTGGGAGCCATAAAATTTGATTTTCAGATTAATAGTGTTAATGTTGATGTAAGTACTTCTTCAACTCAGGGATGTGCGCCACTGACAATACAGTTTGATGATAATGATACTTCTGCTGTAAGTTATTTTTGGGATTTTGGAAATGGGGACACTGCCAATGTAAAATCACCATCTTACATATTTGACCAGCCAGGAACTTATGATGTGACCCTGATCGGCTTTGACTCAACAGCCTGTGTTGGAGTAGTGTTGTCAGATACAGCATATGCAACTATTGAAGTATTGTCCAGGCAAAGCGATACAGTAGATGTAAATATTTGCGATGGGGAATCCTATTTTGTGGGCGGTGCTTTGCAGACAAGTTCCGGAACCTATATTGACTCATTTACTACTACAAATGGTTGTGATAGCATTGTAACTACTATGCTTACAGTATTGCCTAATACAGCATCTGCTCAAAGCATCAGCATTTGTGATGGGGAATCATTTTTTGCTGGTGGAGCAATGCAAAGCAGTTCTGGCACCTATACTGATACATTTACCGCTGCGAATGGTTGTGACAGTGTATTGACCACTAATTTAACAGTATTGCCTAATACAGCTTCTGCTCAAAGCATCAGTATTTGCGATGGAGAATCCTATTTTGCGGGCGGAGCTTTGCAGACTACTTCAGGAACTTATACCGATACGTTTACTTCTGCCAATGGCTGTGACAGTGTATTGACCACAAATTTAACGGTATTGCCCAATGCAGCTTCTGCTCAAAGCATCAGCATTTGCGATGGGGAATCTT